>JALWTJ010000113.1 GCA_027082895.1 Hyphomicrobiales bacterium
CCCTGATCCTGACCATCATCACCACGCTCAGCCTGCTCATCCCCCCCCTTTCCCGCCCCATAACCCGGGCCATCGCCCGCTTCTGGACAAGAATCATGCAGCTGTTGCTGCGCGTGATCGTGGGCATCCGTACCCGGGTAACCGGCCTTGAAAACCTGCCCGAAGGCCCCTGCATCGTTGCCAGCAAGCACATGTCGGACTGGGACACCATCGCGCTCTATCCCCTTCTGTCCAACCCCAGCTTCATTGCCAAGAAAGAACTGTTCCGGATTCCGCTGCTGGGAAGCGCCCTGAAAACCCTGAACATCATTTCTATTGATCGCAAGAAGCGTGGCGGCGCTCTCAAGAGCATGCTGGAGCAGGGCCGGGATCGCATTTCCCAGGGAACCAAGCTTTTCATCTTCCCCGAAGGAACACGAAAGAAACCCCTCGCCCCCCCCAACTACCGGACCGGCGCCAGCAAGCTTTATGAAAGCCTTGACGTACCCCTGGTGCCGGTCGCCCTCAATTCGGGCCTGTTCTGGGGGCGCAACTCCATCATCCTGTGGCCCGGAACCGCAAGCGCCCGCATCCTGCCCCCCATAGCGCCGGGGCTGTCGGCCGAAGAAGCCCACGAGCGCATGAGCAAAGCCATCGAGGACGCCACCACCGAACTGATTCTGGAGGCCGTGAACAAGGGGCTTTCCTCCCCGGTTTCAGACGAATTCCGGCAAAGGATCGACCAGGCACGGCAAAAGCCCGCCATTCCTGCACAAAGCTGATAACTACCATATATTGACAATTAGGCAGATCCAGACCATACATATGGCGTGTCATGCAATTCCTGCTTGACAGCGCGTCAATATGTTCTATATTTGTTCTCATTGTTCATTTGCCATGAGGGAAAACAGGATGTCCCCCGTTCAGGTTTCGACTTCTCGTGCCTTTCACGGCGCCACACTTGGGATTCTTTTCGGAATTGAAATGGAACCGGACAACATGAATGCTGCACAGGACGGGGCAGGAAACAGAAAAGACGCGCACCACACTTCCGGTGCCGTGTCCCCTTCCGGTGCCATGTCCACTTCCGCTGCCATGTCCGCCCCCTCGGCAGACACCTGTTGGCAGGGCGGTTCAAACCATCGCTACCCGGCCCGTCCGGTCCCCCTGGACAGTTTTCAACTGCGCGAAGACCATGTCTACCTTCTTGCGATCAGCCGCCGCCCCCTCTGGGTCGGCACGGCCCATGACCTGGTGTGCGATTCCGATGCCCGGACACGGTTTCGCCAGGCGCTCGACATGGCCACCTGTGCCTATGAACTAAACGATCCGGGCAATGAAGGCGCGCGCATTTCCCTGATGACCGATCTGATGGCGGGCCATCCTTCCCGGACGCTTGCGGCTGCCTGATCCGGACAGGTCCAAAGAAACGAATTTGGGACACGCGCCCAGCGCATTTCATGAGAAAAACGGCACCCTCGGCCATTCCGTTCGCCTTTCGCAGAATGCCGCGTGCCCCTGTCAGGAACACTCCCCGGGGAGACCGGCCTGCTCCGGCTCCTCCTGCGCAAGCCGCTGACCCAGTTCGCTCAGATAGGCGTCCCGTATCCCCAGCCCTTCCAGATGAGAGATGGTGTTGAGCACATAGTCCCGGTTGCTGCCGGTCTGCCCCCGGGCATGGCGCACGATCCGGATCTGCTCGTCGATGCTCAGCTTGCCGGCAAACTGGCAATGGGCATCATTGGCAACGAACACCAGCGCCTTCACCATTCGCCCGTCCGCGATCCGCACCCCGTTATACACCTGGTGATAGACGTCACTCTCGCGCGCCTGCAGATAATCCAGCACCTGTGGCCACTGCGATGCGCTCACTTCAAACGCACACCCCTCACAGCACCCCCCCGGCACCAGCCCGAACACCAGCCCGGGATCCTTGGGATTGCCCCTGTAGGTATGGGAATAGATGCACAGATCCCGGT
>JALWTJ010000114.1 GCA_027082895.1 Hyphomicrobiales bacterium
GTGTGAAAGGTGCCGTTCTTGCCGGTCAGGCCCTGAACAATGACTTTGGTGTTTTTATCGACGAGGACAGACATTCATATGGCTCCTGACAGAGAAAATGTATCACGGCGTGATACAGTGTTATTGATATTTGTATCATGACATGATACAAAATGGCGGTGATACGGTCGGTGCGGGACAAGCGGGTGTGGCAGATTCTGGATGGTGTTTGCCCGAAACGCTTTCCGGCCGGTGTGATGCGTGCAGCGCAAAGACGCCTGATTGCGCTTGATGCGGCGAAAACCCTGGATGAACTGCGCTCGCCGCCCTCGAACAGGCTGGAAGCGCTTAAGGGCAGGCGGAAGGGATGGCAGTCTATCCGCATCAACCGGCAATGGCGCATTTGCTTTCGCTGGATCAACAATAACGCCGAGGATGTAGACATTGTCGACTATCATTGAGGAGAACACGCCATGCTGATCGTAAATCCGCCCATACACCCTGGGGAAATGCTGCGAGAGGAATTCATGAAGCCGCTGGGTCTGAGCGCGGGCAAGCTGGCCAAAGCCATTGGCGTGCCGCGTTCGCGCATCGAACGCCTGGTCAGGGGGCAGACCGGATTGAGCGCGGATACGGCAGCGCGCCTTGGCCGGTATTTCAAAACTTCGCCTGACTTTTGGCTGAATATCAGCGCCAGCTATGATCTGTCCTGCCTTCATGCGGACAAGAAGCGCCTGGCGGAGTTGGACAAGATCGTGCCGCTGGAGCGCCCGGACCTGAAGGACGAGGCGGCCTAAGGGGGCACTTTCTCCACACCTTCCCTTCGTGTCATCCCGCAAATGACGCCATTCTCCCATGGTGTCATCCCGGAAAAGCGAACGCTTTATCCGGGATCCAGCGTGCATGCCCGCGCGCCCCATAGGCCCCGGATATGTTCTGGCGAACATTCCGGGGTGACACGGAGCGGCAGCCTGTCCTACAGGACACGGAGCAGTCCGCTGGTCAAGCCGGAGACTGGGCAGGCAATGGCGGTTTTGGGTAAGAGAATTGCCAGTGTCATCCCGGAAAAGCGAATGCTTTATCCGGGACCCAGCGTGCATGCCCGCGCGCCCCATAGGCCCCGGATATTTTCTGGCGAAAATTCCGGGGTGACACGCCTTGTTTCCACCCCACCCGTCACACCGGGATGCGCCAGCATCCAGTTGTGACTCCGCTCTGGATTCCGGCCTGCGCCGGAATGACGAAGAGTAACACCCAACGATTCTAATGAAATATGAAGAAAAAGGTTGCAAGAACTCCTCAGTCATCACTTGCACCCTCATTCGCATTCACTTGATTCAGAAAATGAGTGTAAGCTGCCACTATTGCACCTATCGGAAGTTTTTCAACTTCCTTATTGTCTGATTTAATCGTTACAGAGCCTGCGAAATCCCCATCCCTACCAACATTCTTGTATGGATTGGCACCACCTTTATTAACATCACCCTCTTCAGGCCTCTCCCAATTAATAGCTATAGCCATAGCGTGGATGATAGTTCCAAAAGCGTCGAATAGGTTATGATCTGTCTTATCAACTTGCGAGGCTGGCCAAAACAGATCATTGGCTATAGTCAATTGCTTGTTATCATATCGTTCCATTGTCCTGCGACCGTGAAACGCCAATTCAAGTAACTCTGCAATGATTTCTTGGCCAACAATTTCCCTTAATTTTGAATCCGTTGGCAACAAGGCATGACTGAAACAACCTAGCCGCAATGCGTGTCTCTGTGACATCGCACCGCTATGCCATTCCAAAAAAGAATTTGTCGGGATTTCAGCCACTGGTTTTCAAGCCGCCTCTTTCACCGCCGCGACCACCTTTTGCGCGGCATCGTCGAGATTGTCGGCGGAAATCACGTTCAGGCCGGATTCGGCGATGATTTCCTTGCCGCGCTCCACATTGGTGCCTTCCAGGCGCACCACGAGGGGCACCTTGAGAC
>JALWTJ010000115.1 GCA_027082895.1 Hyphomicrobiales bacterium
CCGTCTGCGAGCTGTGAAACACCTGCACCACGGCCACGGACTGCCCCGCCCCGGCGACCAGAAGGTCCCCTTCCTCAAGCCCGTCTGCCCGCAGGCCGGTTTCCTCGAAAAGCTCCCGGCGCAGGCAAGCAGACACATCAATATCTCCGACCGGACCCGCATCCCCACGCTCCAGCGAGCCGCCCGGCGGATACTGGTGCCCCGGCCAGGAGGTGGATTTCCCCATCACCCCCACCATGGCCGCCCCGTCCGCCGAAAAGACAAGAGCACTGCCGAAAATATTGAACACCGAACGATCCCCATAGCCGTTCTCGCGCCAGAACAGATAGGCGGAATAGTCCACTTCCATCAACTGGCCAAGCACATGACCATCCCGAATGTCCACCCTGTGAGCCAGCAGCATCCGCCCGTCCCACATCTGGGGCGTCCGGGCGCGGCGCTCCCGCCAGTGCGCCGCAATCCTGTCGCGGTTTTCAGCCGCGTACGGCCATGCATGGGCACCAAGCGTCAGCCGCACCCCCCTGAGCGATCCCACGAAACCTTCCGGCCGCCCATTCCCGTTCATGATGCGGAGCCCGCATCTTTTTCTTCTGCCCGTGCCACATGGTGGGCAATGGAATTGGCATAGAACGCCACCAGTTCCCGCCCGTCGGGCTTGATCCGGTAACTGTCCCCCGCCTTCAAAACGAGATGGCGCAACATCAGCATGCGCAAGCCCACCATCACCAGATAATCGTGATCGTTGCGCGGCACATGCACATGAATGCCCCTCTGTGTCAGCCGGTGAATGAGGTTGAACACATCGGTTTTCACATCAAACAGGCTCATTGAGCGCTCCTCCTCCTGCAACAGGACCGTTGCGACGAGGGAAACGGGAAGCACCGGAACCGCCTCCCCCACCTCTCTCATCAGGAAAAGGCCGAGCCGCTCGATCTCCCGGTGGCGCTGGTCCACCCCCAGGAACCGGAAATCGACCTGGCGGCGTTGCAGATAATCGCGCATCGATACAGGTGCCCCGAAACTGACACAGGCATATCCGTAGCGGAACCATTTGCCGCGCAGCGCCTGCCAGATGGAACGCCCGACAAACCGGAGCAGCACCAGCAGATTGAAACGAAAGAGAGGCTTGCCACCGCCCCCCTTTTGCCCGGACATGCACAGAACCCTGTCTTCCAGCACCCGGTCATAGTTCAGCCCCACCGGAACGAACACCACATCGCGCAGTCCTTCGGGATCGAACCCGCCCACCATGTAGGAAAGCAGGCCGAATTTTGGCGGACACAACAACCCGTCCCGGGAAAGCCCCCCTTCCGGAAAGACGGCCTGGGTCACCCCCGCCGCCGTGGACATGTGCACGTAACGGGCCAGAACCTTGCGATAAAGGGCATTGCCGGTCGCATGACGCCGCACGAAATAGGCCCCCATGGACCGGATAAGGTTCTGCAACGCCCACACCCGCGCCCATTCCCCCACTGCATAGGACAGGGCCGAACTGGTCGCTGCCATGTATGTCACCAGCACATAATCCATGTTGGAGCGATGATTCATCACGAACACCACTGTTGAATCCGGGTCGATATCGGCCAGTGCCCGGCTGTTGGGGTTTCCCAGCCGCACCCGGTACAGCATTTGCGAGATGCGGCGCGCCAGACGGGTGCCGATATGAAAATAGGTATAGTGGGAAAAGGCCGGCACCACCTCGCTGGCATAGGCGCGCGCCTGGTCCAGCACCACCTGGCGTGGCGTACCCGAGGCATCCGCCTCCTCCTCCACCGCCTTGAGCACTTCGGGATCGAACATCAGCGCATCGATCAGCCCCTGCCGCTTCGTCAGCTTGAAGGGCTGGATCTTCAGGGACAGCTTTTCGTTGAGCAGTTCGATGGCCCGATTGGCCCGGCGCCGGAAAAACCAGCGCACCCCCGGCATCAGCAAGCGGTCCACAAGCCCGATCAATGCC
>JALWTJ010000116.1 GCA_027082895.1 Hyphomicrobiales bacterium
GCCAGTCAACTGGTCATGACCAGTGTCAGAGAAGTATGGACCATAATTCACGGTTCCAGCCTTGCGGGGCTGGAGCAGGCAATCGGGAACGGAAAGGCAGGTTCGTTGCTGAAGGACGTGGTGGAGGCGGCACTGGACTGGCCCGCATGGGCCGTCGCAGTGGTGCCCGGGCTGGCTTTGGTGATATTGGGGCAGGGCCGCAACCGACACGCCAATCGGCATCGCTACTGAAAGGGGGCGTGCCGGGCACAAAAAGGACAGAACAATGGCTATCATTGGCAAACTGCTTGCCGGTATCTCGGGGGTATTCTTCAATCTGATCGGCGTCACGATGCTGGTCTTTGAAATCATGGTATGGGTGCCCGATCCTGCACGGGCCAACCAGGTACTGGGCCGGGTATGGTTCGAACACGACCCCTTCTTCTTTCTTCTCAATTCCCACTCCATCCAGCTGGCCCAGGTGGTGGCCGAACGCAAGCTGAAGATCCCCGCCCTGTGGAATCCGGGGGTTACCACCATCCTGAACTGGCCCAGCTGGGTGGCATTGCTGGTGTTGGGCATTGCCGGCCTGCTCATCGGCGGCCTGCTGATGGGGCTGGCCCGTGGCCGTTCCAAGGTGGCCTGACATGTTCGGCAAGAAAAAACCCGATGGCATCATTGCCGCCAGCCAGGCCCTGAAGGGGCGCAGTACGCCAATGGAGGTGGCCCCTGCGCACCTCGTCTTGGGCCATCCGCTGAAGGGGCCCTACCCGGTATCCAGCCAGACCATATATGTGGGCATGGGCTGCTTCTGGGGCGCCGAACGGCTGTTCTGGAAGCTGGAAGGGGTGTTCGTCACCGCGGTGGGGTACCAGGGCGGATTCACGCCAAACCCGACCTATGAGGAGGTGTGTTCGGGACGGACCGGACACGCGGAAACGGTGATGGTGGTGTTTGATCCCGAGCGCATTTCCCTTGAAACCCTGCTGCGCACTTTCTGGGAAAATCATGACCCCACCCAGGGCATGGCCCAGGGCAACGATATCGGCTCCCAGTACCGTTCGGTACTGTTCACCACGCATGCGCAGCAACTGGCGGCGGCACGGGCCAGCCGAGATACCTTTGCCCGTGCACTGGCTTCCCAGGGCCTGGGGCCGATCACCACCGAGGTACGGGCGGCAGATCCCTTCTATTTCGCTGAAACCTATCACCAGCAATATCTGGCCCGGAATCCGGGCGGATATTGCGGCCTCAAGGGAACCGGGGTGGCATGTCCGACAGGGTCGGCCTAGATCTGTTCGTGCGGGAGGATTTTGAAGCTTTCGTGGGCCGGTTTCCCGGGGTCACCATCGTCCACCAATGGGGGAATGCATCGGTGGCCAAGGTGGGTGGAAAGCTGTTTGCCATTTATTGCCGCTGGAGGAGAAGCGATGACTGGCATGTGGCCTTCAAATGTTCCCCGCTCAGCTTTGCCATGCTGCAGGAGATGGAAGGTATCGGGCCCGCCCCCTACCTGGCGCGGGCGCAATGGGTCGATGTCGCTCCGCTCAACGGGCTTAGCCAAGATGAGCTTGCCGCCTATGTGGGCAACGCCCACCGGCTGATTGCGCACAAACTGACCCGCGCGGCAAAAAGAGAACTGGGGCTTGATGCCTATCTGGCTTCGGCAGCAGAGCCGTCGGCGGACTGAGAATTGTCCCTGTTCACCACCCCATAGACCCGCAGGGCGGCCCCGGGCAGGGTATAGTCCACCAGCCAGTCGGGCAGTTCGCCGCGCTGCAACATCCGGACCAGGGAATCGGGTGCGGCGTCGGCAAACCCCTTCATTTCGGCCATGTAGGGGCAGGTGACGACCAGAGAAATGCCGCGGCTGCGGGCAATGTCATGGGCCACGCTCTGCGACTTGTTGAAGAAGCGGAACGTGTCCAGCACCCCGTCCTGATTGCGATGGTAGGGGGCACCAACTACCGAATGG
>JALWTJ010000117.1 GCA_027082895.1 Hyphomicrobiales bacterium
ACTGGGAGGACACCACCCCGGACATGGTGATGGTGCCCCCGGAAAAGCTGTCGCCAAAAACACGGGCGGGATACCGATCTTCAGCTTCAAGGCAATCCACGCGCCCGCCCCCGTCCCGCAACGCCGCGAACAGGGGCCCCACCGGCCGCCCGCTCATCTGGCGGGAAGCCGAAAGGATCCATTCCCCTTTTTCTCCCGCTGCCAGCATGGGCGGCAGGAAACGGGACAGGGTGCCAGCCGAGCCCAGATGCAAACGCCCCGAACAGGGCCGGGTGCGCCCGATACCCCGCACATGGACATCGGTCCCCGAAATCGCCACCTCCACCCCCAGCCGTCGCAAGGCATCAATGCACCACCAGGTATCATCGGCCCGCAAAATGCCGCGAAGGGTACATTCCCCCTCGGCCAGTCCGGCCAGAATCAGCGCCCGGTTGGACACGCTCTTGGAACCGGACACCATCACCTGCGCCCGAACGGGGGCATGATGGGGCGCAACTTCCAGCCTTTCCACCCCCTTCAGGGCTGTCCAGGGAGTTTCGGAGTCCGGCAGATCTTCCAGAGGCACAAGATCAGGCATGGGATCAAACACGGGATCAGGCATGCAGGCTTTCCCTTTCGGTTACACAAGATTCATATGGGAATATCCTCAAAGGGACTGCCCCGGAAACGTCAGGGAACGGGCCTGTGTCACCCCTTCCAGTGCCGCCACCCGTGCAAGCTGCTCCGCCGACAGTTCGCTGTCAATATTGAGCAGGGCAATGGCTTCCCCTCCCTGCTCCATCCGGCCCAGATTGAAATTGGCGATATTCACCTTCAGATCGCCCAGAAGCGTGCCCAGACGGCCAATGAAACCCGGCTTGTCCTCGTTGGTGATATAAAGCATGTTTTCGGACAGGGAGGCATCCATGTTGATCCCCTTGACCTGAATGAGCCGGGTTTCCCCATTGCTGAAAATCGTCCCGGCGATCGAGCGTTCCTGGTTCTCGGTCCGTATGGTGAGCCGGATGTAATTCTCGTAAGCCCCCTGCTGCTCACGGGTAATCACTTCCACCGCGATGCCCCTGTCCCGCGCCAGTGCGGGCGCCGAAACCATGTTCACATCCCCCAGAAGGGGCCGCAGAAGACCCGTCAGGGCCGCTGCGCTCATGGGCTTGGTATTCATGTCGGCCACCGCTCCCTCGAACTCGATGGTCACCCCTGTAATGCCGCTGCGGGTCAGTTGACCGGCAAACGAACCCAGATTCTCCGCCAGCTTGACGAAGGGGGTCAGGCGCGGCGCTTCCTCGGCTGAAATGGACGGGAAGTTCAGGGCATTGGTAATTTCGCCGCTGTTCAGATAGGCCGAAATCTGCTCGGCCACCTGCACCGCGACATTTTCCTGCGCTTCGGTGGTGGAGGCCCCCAGATGAGGCGTGCAGATCACGTTGGGAATGTCGAACAGGGGATTGTCCTTCGCCGGCTCCTCGGCATAAACGTCCAGCGCCGCCCCCTTGACCTTTCCGCTTTCCAGCGCCGCCTTCAGGGCTTCCTCATCGATCAGACCGCCCCGGGCGCAGTTGATGATGCGCATGCCCGGCTTCATCTTTTCGAACGCTGCCGCATCAAGGATGTTGCGCGTGGCATCGATCAATGGCGTATGCAGGGAAATGAAATCGGCCCGGCCCAGCAACTCGTCCAGTTCGACCTTCTCCACCCCCAGTTCCACGGCCCGCTCCGGGGTCAGGAAGGGATCATGAGCAATGACCTTCATCTTGAGCCCCTGCGCCCGGTCCGCCACGATGGAACCGATATTGCCGCACCCGATCAGGCCGAGCACCTTGTTGGTCACTTCCACCCCCATGAAACGGGACTTTTCCCACTTCGAGGCCCTAGTCGATGCATCGGCCGCCGGGATCTGTCGCGCCAGTGCCAGCAACAGGGAAATGGCATGTTCCGCCGTGGTGATGGAATTGCCAAACGGCGTATTCATCACGATGATCCCCTTGGCGGTTGCGGCCGGAATATCCACATTGTCCACCCCGATTCCGGCCCGGCCCACCACCTTGAGCCGGTCGGCGGCCTTGACGATCTTTTCAGTCACCTTGGTGGCCGAACGAATGGCCAGCCCGTCATACTCCCCGATGATTTCATGGAGCCGGGCCTTGTCCTTGCCCACATCGGGCAGATAATCGACTTCAATTCCATGATCCTTGAAAACCTGCACCGCCGTGGGGCTGAGCTTGTCCGATACCAGTACCTTGGGCATTTCTGCCTCCTTTGTCGTGTTGAGACGGAAGGGGAATTCCCGTTCACCGCTTCCGTCAAAAAAAATCTGCTGATGGAAAGAAAATCGGGCGGCCCCGCCCTGCCGTCCACACGGAAAGGGCAGAACCGCATCGGGTGTGAAGACACCCCTCAGGAGGAAAGCGCTGCCGCCTCCTGCGCAAAGGCCCAGTCCAGCCAGGGCAGCAGAGCAGCAACATCGCCCACTTCCACCGTTGCCCCGCACCAGATGCGCAGACCCGAAGGAGCATCCCGGTACGAACCGATATCGTGGGCCACACCCAAATCATCCAGCCGTGCCACCAACCGCTTGGCAAAGGCGGCCTGTTCCCCGGCTGCCAGACCGCTCACCTGCGGATCAACGATTTTCAGGCACACGGACGTGTTGGAACGCGTGGCCGGGTTCGAGGCCAGGAAATCCACCCACCCCGTTTGCGCCACCCAGTCCGCAACCGCCAGCGCATTGGCGTCGGCCCGCCCCTGCAGGGCGGAAAGCCCCCCCAGGGAAAGCCCCCATTCCATGGCATCAATCACATCTTCGATGGCCAGCATGGACACGGTATTGATGGTTGCCCCTTCAAAGATTGCCCGGTTCAGCTTTCCCCCCTTGGTCAGGCGAAGAATCTTGGGCAGGGGCCATGCGGGCACATGGCTTTCCAGCCTTTCCACCGCCCGTGGCGACAGAACCAGCATGCCATGGGCCGCTTCCCCCCCCAGCACCTTCTGCCAGGAAAAGGTGGTGACATCCAGCTTGGAAAAATCCAGTTTCTGGGCAAAGGCCGCCGATGTAGCATCGCAGATCGTCAACCCGTTGCGTTCCGCCGGGATCCATTCACCATCAGGCACCCGGACACCCGAGGTGGTACCGTTCCAGGTAAACACCGCGTCCCGGTCGAAATCCACTTTCGACAGGTCCGGCAAGGCACCATAATCCGCCTCGATCACCCGCACATCGTCAAGCTTCAGCTGCTTGCATATGTCCGTCACCCAGCCCTTGCCGAAACTTTCCCATGCAAGAACATCAACGCCCCGCGCACCCAGAAGGCTCCACAGGGCCATCTCCACGGCACCCGTATCGGAGGCCGGAACGATACCCACAAGGTAATCATCCGGAATTTCCAGCAACTGCCGCGTCAGCGCCAACGCATGCTGGATGCGTGCCTTTGCCGGTTTGGAACGGTGGGAACGCCCCACCAGCGCGCGCTCAAGCACATCCGGCGTCCAGCCGGGACGCTTGGCACAGGGACCAGAAGAAAAATTGGGATTGGCCGGGCGCACGCCCGGTTGTGCGGCATTGGCCGCGCTCAGTTCTGTCATTTTACTACCCTTTCAGATAGGCGCCCCTCGTTGGGGAGGGGTGGCCCGCTGCGGGCCTTACGCTTCACCGGCACCAATTGCAACCCAAAAAATGCACCACGAGATAGCCTGTTCCCACGGGCAACCGGATCTTTTTGACATTTTGATATCATAATGATATCTAGATGTCATAATAGACTACACGGAGATGTTCCCATGCGTGAAATCAGCGCCCGTTCCTTTCCCGGCATCCCCGCCCTCATGTTCGCCATCGCTCTCGCCCTTGGTGGCCTTTATCTCGGTCTGAGCGGCTTTGTGGCACTGGTGGATGACCGTTTTGACCCCGCCCTGATCCCCGGAATCCTGTTGATCGGTCTTTCCGTCCTGATATTTGTCGGCCTTTACAAGATGGAGCCCAGGCAGACCGCCGTTCTGTCCCTTTTCGGCAAATATGTAGGAACGACCAAGGAAACCGGCCTGCGTTTCCAGAACCCGTTCTATTCCAAGATGCTGGTCTCCATGCGGGTCCGGAACTTCGAAAGCGGCCGCCTCAAGGTCAACGATGCCAATGGCAGCCCCATCGAAATTGCCGCCATCGTGGTCTGGGAGGTACAGGACAGCGCCGAGGCGGTGTTCAACGTGGACGATTACGAAAGCTTCGTACAGATCCAGTCCGAATCCGCCATCCGCGCCATGGCCTCCAGCTATCCCTATGACCCCCACACGGAAAAGGAAATTTCCCTGCGTTCCCACCCCGACGAAATCTCCCGGCACATGAAGGAGGAAATCCAGCAACGGTTCGACCAGGCCGGTATAAAGGTCATCGAGGCCCGGATTTCCCACCTTGCCTATGCGCCCGAAATCGCCCAGGCCATGCTGCAACGCCAGCAGGCCGGTGCGGTTATCGCGGCCCGCTCCCTGATCGTGGAAGGAGCCGTGGGCATGGTGGAAAGCGCCCTTGATTCCCTGAAGGAAAAGGGTGTGATTGACCTGGATGAGGAACGGCGTGCCGCCATGGTCAGCAATCTGCTGGTGGTATTGTGCTCCGACGGCACCACGCAGCCGGTCATCAATGCCGGCTCCATCTACTAGCGCCCCGACCATATGGCATCCAGGAAACGAAAATCCTATCTTCTGCGCATCAACCAGGACATCCTGTCGGCCATGCAGCGCTGGTCCGATGACGAATTGCGGTCCCTGAACAGCCAGATCGAATATGTGCTGCGCGATTCTCTCAGGCGCGCCAACCGCCTGAGAGAGCTCCCCCCCGAAATGACGGTCGCACCACCCCAGGAAACGACGGACGACAGAAAAGCCGACGCGGAAAACCCGGATCAAGAATAGGTGAATGGCTGGCAATTCCCGACCGATCCGGCGCAGGTTTCCTGCGATCCCTCGAACAAGTCCAACCAGAAAGAATACCATGTGGAACGAACGTTACCGCCAGCCCGGCTACCTGTTCGGCACCGAGCCGGCACAATTCCTGCGCAACCATGCCGATTTCCTGAAAAAAGACGCCCGCACCCTCGCGGTGGCCGATGGCGAGGGGCGCAATTCCACCTGGCTGGCCGAAAAGGGGCTGGACGTGACCGCCTTCGACGCTTCGGAAGTGGCCGTTGAAAAAGCCCGCGCTCTGGCCGCCCGCAAAGGCGTCAAGGTCAACCACCATGTCCTCCCGGTGCAGGAATGGCAATGGCGTCCCGAACAGTTCGATCTCGTGGTGGCCATCTTCATCCAGTTTGCCGACCCCGCGCTCCGGAGCAGTATCTTTGCGGGCATGAAAAAGACCCTCAGGCCCGGGGGCCTGCTGCTACTGCACGGCTATACCCCTGAACAGCTCGACTATGGTACCGGCGGCCCCCCGACCCGGGAGCCCCTCTATACGGTTCCCCTGCTCGAAAAGGCCTTTGCCGACATGGAAATGATCGAACTGAAGGCCCATCACTCCGAAATAGAAGAAGGGCCGGGCCATTCGGGCATGTCCGCCCTCGTGGACCTTGTTGCCCGCAAACCGGCCCTGTGACGTCCGGCAAACGAAACCGGCGCTTCCCCCACAAGGAAAGCGCCGGCAAATCTGACTCACGGCACGACCACAGCCGGAGGCGAAAACGCCCCCGCCCGGATCAATCGAAGCGGTAACGCAGGGTTCCGCGCACCTCGTGAATGAAATTGTTGTTGATGATGTAGGTGGGCGGTGTTGCCGGGGGCTGGTTGAGAACCTTGTTCACATAGATGCCCCGGTAGCCCAGATCCGCCACCACATTGCCCATGTCATAGGTCACACCGGCCATGACCGAAGCGGCCGCTTCAACCGACAGGCCCCAGGCAATCTGGGTGGGAACCGCATCCTCGATGTCCGAATAGATCTTGGCAAAACCGACACCGGCCCCGACATAGGCGCCAAAACCGCCCTCAGCCGGGCTGTACCCGCCAAGGTTGAAATCATAATACCCGTTGACCTGGAACAGGCCCGCCCGCAGGTCCACCGTGTGGGTGGCCCCGGTCGTGGTCAGCTTGTTGATGGACATGTAGTCCAGCGTCACGTCGGTACGCGGCCCGTCACCGGTTTCATACCCGAACCCGACGCCGACACTGTAGCCATATCCCGGCGACTGAAAAGTCGCAACACAGGCGCAATAGGCGCCGTCCGAAGCGTGCCACAGGTCACCCGAAACCGATCCGCGCAAGTAGAACGATCCGCCCAGACCGTAGTCCACCGGTGGCAGGTCCGGAATGTCATAGGTAGGAGGAACATATTGAGGCATGTCCGCAGAAAAGGCAGAGCCCGTCAAGGGCAGCTGCAGGACAGTTGCCCCGACAATTGCCACAGCGGAAACAGTGAGCAACTTACGCATGATTTACAAATCCCTTTATTGCACCAGCAAGTGGTCGATGCCGGGATTGTGCCATCTATTTCTTAAAGCGCCCTTAACCTTAACTTTTAACCTTAACAACGCAAGAATTGGTCATTTATATTTGCTTAACACTTCAGAATTCCATTAGCGGAAAATGACGCCGTTGCCCTTGCTTCAGGCGGCATCGGAAATGGCAAGGGAAATCTGCCGGACGACCTCGCTGACCAGCGCCGCGTCGTCCCCCTGCCCCATGATCCTTATCAGCGGTTCGGTACCCGACGCCCGGATGACCAGACGCCCGGCGCTACCCAGCCGGGTTTCGCTTTCGGCAATGACCTGACGCACCAGCTTATTGCTCAATGGCTTGCCCCCCCCATATTTCACGTTCTGCAGAATCTGGGGAACCTTGTCGTAAATGTTGCACACCTCGGAAACCTTCTGCCCGGTATCCCGCACCACCTGCAGCAATTGCAGGGCGGCTACCAGACCATCCCCCGTGGTGGTGAAGTCGGACAGGATGATATGCCCGGACTGCTCCCCCCCAAGATTGAAATTGTTGGCGCGCATGACTTCCAGAACGTAACGGTCCCCCACCTTGGCCCGCTCCATGCGCAAGCCCAGCCCTTCAAGAAACCGCTCCAGCCCCAGATTGGACATGACCGTTGCCGCAATACCGCCACCGGAAAGAAGACCGCGCTCATGCCAGGACTTGGCAATCACGCCCATCAACTGGTCCCCATCGACCACCTCGCCCTTTTCGTCCACCACCAGCACCCGGTCCGCATCCCCATCCAGGGCAATGCCGATATCCGCACGCACCTCGCGCACCTTGTCCATCAACTGTTCCGGCGCAGTGGAACCACACTTGTCATTGATGTTGAACCCGTCCGGGTCCACCCCGATCTTGATGACTTCCGCCCCCAGCTCCCACAGGGCTTCAGGCGCCACCTTGTAGGCCGCCCCGTTGGCACAATCCACAACGATGCGCAGCCCGGTGAAATCCGTCCGCCGCGGCAGGGTGCGCTTGGCATATTCCACATAGCGCGTCCCGGCCTCCACCAGACGCTTGGCACGGCCGATTTCCCGTCCCTGGGACAGGCGGTTGGTCAGGTCCGAATCGATCAGTTCCTCGATTTTTTCCTCCGTGGCATCAGAAAGCTTGTACCCGTCAGGCCGGAACAGCTTGATACCATTGTCCTCGTAAGGATTGTGGGACGCCGAAATCATCACCCCCAGATCTGCCCGCATGGAGCGGGTCAGCATGGCCAGAGCCGGCGTCGGCATCGGCCCGAGCAGGAACACGTCCATCCCCACCGCCGTAAAACCGGCCGTCAGCGCATTTTCGATCATGTAGCCGGAGCGCCGCGTATCCTTGGAAATGACCACCCGGTGCCGGTGTTCCCCGCGCCGGAAGGCCAGCCCCGTGGCCATCCCCACCTTCAGGGCCAGTTCCGGGGTCAGCTTGCGCCCGTTGGCCAGACCGCGAATACCATCCGTTCCAAAATATTTCCGTCCCATGCTCTGCCCCGTCATGCCGGTGAAAAAA
>JALWTJ010000118.1 GCA_027082895.1 Hyphomicrobiales bacterium
GATGGACTATGAGTCCGGCACCGTTCTTTATCAGAAGGATGCCGATGCGCCCATGGAGCCGGCCAGCATGGCCAAGCTGATGACCCTTGCCGTCGTGTTCGAGCAGTTGAAGGCAGGCAGCCTGTCCGTGGACGACGAGTTCTTCATTTCCGAACACGCCTGGCGAACCGGCGGGGCAGGATCGGGCGGCTCCACCATGTTTGCCGAACTCAACTCCAAGGTATCGGTTGAGAACCTGATCCGGTCAGTTATCATCCAGTCGGGAAACGATGCGGCCATTGCCCTTGCCGAGGGCATTGCGGGCACCGAGGATACGTTTGTCTTGATGATGAACGAGAAGGCCGCTGAGCTGGGCCTTGAAACGTCCCATTTCATGAACGCCACCGGCCTGCCTGCCGAGGGCATGGTGGTTACCGCCCGCGATCTGGCAACCCTTGCCCGGCACCTGATCCGGACCTATCCCGAATATTATTCCATTTTCTCCGAACCCTCCTTTGAATGGAACGGCATCAAGCAGAACAACCGCAACGTGCTGCTGAACGATGGTATCGGCGTTGACGGGCTGAAAACAGGCCACACCCAATCGGCCGGTTACGGCATCGTTGCCTCCACCACCCAGGGAGGGCGCCGCCTGATCGCCGTTCTGCACGGTCTGGAAACAGCGCGGGAACGGGCAGAAGAAGCACGCAAGCTGGTGACATGGGGCAGCCGGGCCTTCGAACAGGTTCCGGCCTACGATGCGGGCGAAGTCGTTGGGTATGCCAATGTCTATGGTGGGGAAAAGCCAAATGTGGGACTGGTTGCCGATGGCGCCCTGAACCTTTACCTGCCCCGGGGCGGCCGCCGCTGCCTTTCCGCCGCCATCGTCTATCATGCCCCGATCCGGCCCCCGGTAGCAGAGGGGGACAAACTGGCGGAGTTACGTGTATATTGCAACGACCAGCTGATTCAGTCGGCCCCCCTTTATGCGGCCCAATCCGTGGCGGAAGGATCAATTTTCCGCAAGGCGATGGACGCGTTGAAAGAGCTTGCGCTCGGCTGGTTGTGATGCATCAGAAATCCGGAAAGCTTTATGGCGAACAAGGCACCCGTTTCTCCCCCCCGTTTCGTGACATTTGAAGGGGGCGAGGGGGTCGGAAAATCAACCCAGGTCAAGAACCTGCTGCACCGGCTGTCCCAGTTGGGAATTGAAAGCATCCGGACGCGGGAACCCGGTGGCACCCCCAAGGCGGAAGCCATCCGCTCCTTTATCCTGCAAGGCAATTCGGAAGCCTGGGGAACCGGAGCCGAAGCCGTGCTTTTTGCCGCGGCGCGTCTGGACCATGTCAACCAGCTTATCGGCCCCAGCCTTGCCGACGGAAAATGGGTCGTTTCCGACAGGTTTCACGATTCCACGCGGGCCTATCAGGGTGTTGCCGGGGGCGTGCAGCCGCGCCTGATCGATGCGCTGGAAGAACTGGCCCTGAACGGTTACAGCCCCGAACTGACCATCATCATGGATATGGATCCCGAAATCGCCTTCGACCGGGTGGAACAGCGTGCGCTGGAAACCGGCATTCCTATCGCCAGCGATCGCTTTGAAAGGGAAAACCTTGATTGGCACCGCCAACTGCGGCAGGCATTTCTGGACATTGCCCGGGACAATCCGGAACGCTGCTTCATCGTTCCCGCCGACCGGAGCGAACGGGAGGTGACGGATCAGATCTGGTCCATCGTACAGGACAGGTTTTCCGAACTGGCAGCCCGGGCGTCCGCCTGACGCAACTGGCAGGGCGCCCAAAAGCAGGGCAGTGGGCAAGGGATATGGAAGCAGATCAACTCGACAATGCACCGCTGCCCCAGACCTGCGCGTCCCCCCTCGGTCACGATCGCGTCTGGGAACGCCTTGAGGCACAGTTGAATGCGGGCAGACTGCCCGGTGGCATCCTGTTGCATGGCCCCCGCGGCATCGGCAAGGCCTCCCTTGCCTTCGCCTTTGCCCGCAAGGTTCTGGCAAGAACGGGCGATGAAGATCCTGCCCGCATCGACCATCAGATATCCCAGGGCGCCCACCCGAATCTGTTCGTGCTGCGCCGGGTTGCCCGCGAAAGCGGCACGGGCTTTTATGCCGAAATTCGCGTCAGCGAAGTGCGCGCCATCCTGCACAAGCTTTCCCAGACCGCGGGGCGCAGCGGCAACCGCCTGCTGATCGTGGACAGTATCGATGATTGCAATGCGAATGCGGCCAATGCCCTGCTCAAGACGCTGGAAGAACCCCCGGCCGCGACCCAGATCCTGCTCGTCTCCCATCGCCCCGGTTCCCTGCTGCCCACGATCCGGTCGCGCTGTCAGGCCCTTGCCATGCGTCCGCTCACCGATGAACAGGTAGCGGCCATCATTGAGGGGCAGAAAGACACCCCCGGCGACCTGTCCAGCGCCGTTTCCTTTGCCAACGGGCGTCCCCGGCGGGCCTTTGAATTTCTGCAACTGGGCAACGATATGCTCCTGAAGGACCTTTCCACATGGCTGAACGACGAATCGACAGCCGGACCGGTGGACGTGAACTATCTGGTTACAGGCCTGTCAAAAAAATCTTCCGAAGCTGCGCTTGGCTTTGCCCGCGAACGTGTTCTGGACTGGATTTCCCGTCAAACCCGCACCACCGCCTCCCTTTCGCCTGCCCCCCGCAATCGCCTTGCGTCCCTTGATCAGCTGTGGGAAAAGGCCAACAGCCTGTTTGCAGATATGGAAACATACAATCTGGACAAGCGGGCCGGCATGACGGTGCTGTTTGATGAAATCACGCGCTACCGTCAGCAAGCTTCCTGAAATTTCGGCCCCAGCGTCGATCAACCTGCAAAGCCAAGAACACACCCGATCATGAGTGACAGTACCTTTTACATTACCACGCCCATCTTCTACCCGAACGGCGTACCCCATATCGGACACGCCTATACGGGGCTGGCATGCGATACCCTTGCCCGTTTCCACCGCCTTGATGGCAAGGACGTGTTCTTTCTCACCGGCACCGACGAACACGGCCAGAAGATGCAGCAGACCGCCCAGAAGGAGGGGATTTCGGCGCTGGAGCTTGCCACGCGCAACATGGAAGTTTTTAAGCAGCTCTGGGCCAAGCTGAACCTTTCCAACGACGACTTCATCCGCACCACCGAAGAACGGCACCGGGCTTCCTGTCAGGAAATCTGGCGGCGGATGCAGGCCAACGGCGACATCTATCTGGGAACCTATTCCGGCTGGTATTCCGTGCGTCAGGAAGCCTATTTCGAAGAAAGCGAAACCCGGGTCGGCGAGGATGGCATAAGACGGGAGCCCCTGGGCTCACCGGTGGAATGGGTGGAGGAAGAAAGCTATTTCTTCCGTCTCAGCGCCTTTCAGGACCGGCTGCTGGCCCATTATGAGGCGCACCCCGAATTCATTGCCCCCCGGGAACGGCGCAACGAGGTTGCAAGCTTCGTGCGCTCCGGCCTCAGGGATCTGTCCATCTCGCGCACCAATTTCGACTGGGGCGTTCCCGTGCCCGGCGACGAAAACCATGTCATGTATGTGTGGGTGGATGCGCTGACAAACTATATCACGGCAGCCGGTTTCCCCGATGAGAACGCGCAGAAATGGCGTTTCTGGCCCGCGGACCTGCACATGATCGGCAAGGATATCGTGCGTTTTCATGCGGTGTACTGGCCTGCCTTCCTGATGTCAGCCGGTATCGAGCTCCCCAGGCGGGTTTTCGCCCACGGCTTCCTGCTCAACAGCGGCGAGAAAATGTCCAAGTCCGTGGGCAATGTCGTTGAACCCATGGCCCTTATCGAGCGTTTCGGCGCCGACGCCGTGCGCTTTTACTGTCTGCGCGAAGTGCCCTTCGGGCAGGACGGCTCCTACTCCGAACAAAGCATCACCAACCGCATAAACGCCGATCTTGCCAATGATCTGGGCAATCTGGCCCAGCGTTCCCTGTCCATGATCGCAAAACATTGTGAAGGCAAACTGCCCGAACCCGGAGAGTTGACCAAAGAAGATACCGACATGCTGGCAGCCGCCGATGGCCTGCTTGCTCCTTCCCGCGACCATGTGGAGCGGCAGGAACTGCACCTGTGGCTGGCCGATGTGTGGAAGGTCATCGGTGACGCCAATCGCTATTTTGCCGCCCAGGAACCCTGGGCCCTGCGCAAGAGCGATCCCGAGCGCATGGGCACCGTGCTCTATGTCACCGCCGAAATCATCCGGCAGGTCGCCATTCTTGCCCAGCCCGTCATGCCGAACGCCGCCGGGCGCTTGCTGGACCAGTTGGCAATTCCCGCCGATAAACGGTTTTTCGCCGAACTGGGGCAGGGGGGGCGGCTGGAGCCGGGGCGGCCTGTTCCCAAGCCGGAAGGTGTCTTTCCCCGCCACGAAAAGGTGTGAGAAATGCCTGCCAATGCCCCGCGCGTGGACCTCGGCCTGATCGACAGCCACTGCCATCTTGATTTTGATGTTCTTTCCAGGGATCTGGAGGGCGTTCTGGAACGCATGCAGGATGCTGGCGTCATGGGGTGCGTCACCATTTCGACCTGGGTAAAGGAATATGACCTGATCCGCAAGATTGCCGAAAGCCACGACAATATCTGGTTTTCCATCGGCACCCATCCCTGCCATGCCCACGAAGAACAACACGTCACCACCGATGAGTTGATCCGGCTGGCCGCCCACGAAAAATGCATCGCCTTCGGGGAGGCGGGGCTGGACTATTTCCACAATGCGGACACGGCCCGCGAACAGGCCATCAGTTTCCGGCACCATATCGCGGCCGCCCGACAGACCGGCTTGCCACTGGTCATCCATGCACGGAATGCGGACAATGACATGATGAACATATTGTCCGAAGAAGCCGGGAAGGGGGCCTTCCCCTTTGTTCTGCACTGCTATTCCTCCGGTCCCGAACTGGCACGGTGCGGCCTTGAACTGGGAGGGTATATTTCCTTTTCCGGCATCGTGACCTTCAAAAACGCCACCGACATTCTGGAAATTGCCAAACAGGTTCCCAAGGATCGTATCCTGGTGGAAACCGATGCCCCCTATCTGGCCCCGGTACCCCACAGGGGGAAATCCAACGAACCGTCTTTCGTCCGGCACACTGCCGCCCATCTTGCCCAGGCACGCGGCGTTTCCCTTGAACATCTGGCCGAACAGACCACGACAAACTTCGCTCGCCTGTTCACCAGATGCGGGTTGGCGGACCGGTGAGCCCGGCAACATCCATAACCGCAACCATTCTTGGCTGCGGCTCCTCTGGCGGCGTGCCACGGGTGGGCAATCTGTGGGGCGCCTGCGATCCTCTGGATCCGCGCAACCGCAGGCGGCGGTGCTCCTTGTTGCTGACAGGCACCCGAACCGATACCGCAGGCACAACCCGCATCCTGATCGATACCGGCTGCGACATGCGCGAACAGCTTCTTGATGCGGATGTGGATGACCTGGATGCCGTGTTCTACACCCATGAACATGCCGACCACACCCATGGCATTGATGATCTCAGAGCCATAGCCCTTAACCAGAAAAAGCGCATCGACGTCTATTTTGCCCCCACCGCGGCAAAAACCATCACCCGCGCCTTTTCCTATTGCTTCCAGTCGCCCCCCGGCAGCGGCTATCCCCCCATCCTGACCGGACATGTCATTCATGCCGGCGAACCTGTCACCATCAGCGGGGCAGGGGGCACCATGACCCTTCTGCCCGTGCTGCAAGAACATGGGAATATCACCTCGCTGGGGTACCGGATCGGCGACCTGCTCTATTCCTGTGATGTTTCCGCATTTCCCACGCAGAGTGAACCGGCCCTTGAAGACCTGTCCGTCTGGATCATCGACGCCCTGCGTCACAAGCCTCATCCCAGCCATCTGTGCCTCGCCCAGACCCTGGAACTGGTGGAACGTTTCAAGCCCCGGCGCGCCATCCTGACCAACATGCATCTGGACCTGGACTATGAAAAGACAAGCGCCATTCTGCCCCACAATGTGGAAATGGCCCATGACGGTTTGCAGATTTCCCTTGCACTGTAAACGCAGGAAACACGACTTTTCAAACGGCACCTGCCGCGGGAACGGTCCACGGCACCCCCAGATGCCACCTGCAAGAAAACATCCTGCAACGGCGTCCTGTCGTGACTATATCGCTTCACGCCCACGCCAACTCGCTCTACGCAGGGCATACCCGGTTTCCCCGCATTCATTTCAATACCACCAGAATCAGTGTGCTTCGCCAATGTCCGCTTTTTCGCTACATCCATGTTCTGTTCGACTACGCACTCCGGCACACAAATTCCATCTATATCATTTTCGCATAATATATATTATGGAACTTATTGATGGACGGAACGCCAGAAATCGGGGAGTTCGGGAATGGTGGCAAAGCCCGCTGGTCACGTACACAAAACATTGCTAGGTCAGGTTTACTGCAACAGAACGAGCCGCAAACCGGCACATTACATCACGAATTACTCCGAGGAAGGACAACCGGATATGGGCACGGATACGACGCATGACGGATTTGCACGGCTGGTTGAAATCATGGCGCAATTGCGCGACCCGGACACGGGCTGTCCCTGGGATCTGGAGCAGGATTTCCGCTCCATTCGTCACAACACCATCGAGGAAGCTTACGAAGTGGCAGATGCCATCGAACGCGAGGATTATCAGGATCTGGTATCCGAACTGGGCGACCTGATCCTGCAACCCGTTTTCCACGCCCAGATGGCAGCAGAAGCCGGACTGTTCACCATTGACGACGTGGTTGGCTCCATCATTGAAAAACTGGTACGTCGCCACCCCCATATTTTTGAGTCCCGGAACGAAATGTCCAGCGATGGTGTGTTGAACCAGTGGGAAGACATCAAGGAAGAAGAACGTAAAGAGCGCGCCAAACATCGTGGTACCGTTCAGCACACCTCGATACTTGACGATGTTCCCGCCACATTGCCTCCTCTCATGCGTGCCGAAAAACTTGCCAAACGTGCCGCACGGGTCGGGTTTGACTGGCCGGATGTCTCCGCAGCCCTGGACAAGGTGCAGGAAGAACTGGACGAGTTGCGTGCGGAACTGGCCGGGGGAAACAGCAAACGCAGTCAGGAAGAACTGGGCGACCTGCTGTTCGCCATCGTTGCCATGGCGCGCAAGGCCTCGCTATCTGCCAGCGCGGCCCTTGCCGAGGCCAATGTCAAGTTCATCAGGAGATTTCAGGAAATCGAAGCGCGTTGCCGGGCGGACGGAGTCGATATTTCAACCGCCGGGCTGGACCCGTTGCAGCAATATTGGGATGCGGTGAAGCAGGAGGAAGGCTGAAAACGCCCCTACTCCGCCGCTGCATCCCGCACGATGAGACTGCCAAAGCGCTGCCGGAAGGCATCCATGTGTCGGGGCAATACCCGAACCCGGAATTCCTGCGCATTCTGGTGGGAATCACCGCGTTCCAGAACCTCGCAATGCTTGTAGAGCCACCCCGGTTTGTCCCCCTGAAGGTGAGGCACCCGAACCCGGAAAGTGCGGCTGTCACGGGCAAGGGCCCTCTCGATGGATACCAGAAGCGCATCCAATCCCTGCCCCGTTTTCGCCGACACTGCAACACGCTCGAAACTGTTCGTGTCCGCGCCCGTCGCCTCCGCCTTGCTCTCGCCCGCCACCAGATCGGACTTGTTCCACACCTCGATGATTGGCGTTTGTTCGGGATTGACCTTGAGCCCTTCAAGCACGGCCATCACCTCTTGCGCTTGCGCCGGATGGTCCGGGTTGGACGCATCCCGCACATGCAGAATGACGTCCGCCAGCGTGACTTCCTCCAGCGTTGCCCGAAACGCGGCGATGAGATCCGCCGGCAGGTCGGCAATGAACCCCACCGTGTCAGACAGGATGACCTGTTTGCCATGGGGCAATTCTGCCTTGCGAACCGTGGTATCAAGGGTCGCGAACAGGATGTCTCGCGCCATTA
>JALWTJ010000119.1 GCA_027082895.1 Hyphomicrobiales bacterium
AGGCGCGGGTGGTAAAGCCGAGGATTTCCACCTTGACCCCGCATCGTTCAAGGGTGCGGGCCAGGATGTCGCCGCAAATGGCGGCAATGGTAATGGGACGCCCCCGCATGGAGCCGGAATTGTCGACCAGCAGGGTGACGACCGTGTCGCGGAACTCGGTATCGCTTTCCATCTTGTAGGAAAGGGGCTGGGTGGGGTCGATGATGACGCGGGTCAGGCGCGAAGCGTCCAGCACCCCTTCTTCCAGATCAAACTGCCAGGCGCGGTTCTGCTGCGCCATCAGGCGGCGCTGCAGCTTGTTGGCCAGCCGGGCCACGGCACCGGAAAGGGTTTCAAGCTGCTTGTCCAGCAGGGCGCGCAACTGTTCCAGTTCCTGGGGGGGGCACAGGTCGGATGCCTGGATGATTTCGTCGTATTTGGTGGAAAAGATCTTGTAGCTGAACCTGTTGGCACGGGCGTTGTGCCCATCGGGCATGGGCTGGCTGGAAGGGTCGGCAGTGGCATCGGTCGCTCCCTCCTCCACCATGTCCTGCAGGTCCGCGTCGGCCCCTTCGGCTTCCCCTTCCATCTCCTCGGCACCATCGGCCTCGTCCGGGTCGGCTTCCGCATCCTGGTTTTCGCCCTCTCCCTGCCCCGTGGCTTCATCGCGGTTTGCACTGGCCTGGGAATTTTCGTCCTGATCGTCCTCGTCCGTGGGGTCGTTTTCGTCTCCCTCCACGTCCGGCGCCAGGTTCAGGTCAGCAAGCAGGGAGCGGGCGGCCCGGGAAAAGGCGTCCTGGTCGTCAATGCATTCGTTCAGGGCGCGCAGGGATTCGGGGGCCATCTGTTCGATATGGTCGCGCCACAGATCGACGACCTTCTGCCCGCTGGGGGGGATATCCAGGCCGGCAAGGTTCTGGCGCAGGATCATGCCCAGGGCTTCGGCCAGGGGAGCGTCGTCGCGCTCGGTTACCCGGGAATAACTGGCCCGGTCCATGCGGTCTTCCAGCATGTGGGAGATGTTGGCCTTCATCCCGCTCATGCGCAGGCAGCCAAGGGACTCCACCCGCGCCTGTTCCAGGGCTTCGTAAACGGCGCGGGCATCGGGATCGGCCGGGGCCCGGCGGGCGTGAATTTTCCGGTCGTGACTGGCCAGCCGCATGGCCATGGCATCGCCCTGTCCCCGGGCCACCGCCACGTCGCGAGGGGTCATCTTGCGCGGCAGGGCTGCCAGGCGGACCTTGTCCGGGCTCAGGACCGGCCGGTCGGTGGAAAAGGTGACTTCCAGGTCTGCCTTGCCGGCAACGGAGCGCACCGTCGCCCCCAGGGCGGACTTGAAGATGCGGCCACCGTCCGATTCTTTTGATTTCTTTCCGCTTGGTCTGTTCATCGAACCCATCCGGGGAATGCTGGGGTGCCGGCGCGAGGGGCAGGGCAGCGTCAGGCGCTGATGGCGAGATTGGCCGAGCTTTCCGGCAAGTCTTCACCGAAGACGCGCTGGTAGAATTCAGCCACGACCGGCTTTTCCAGATCATCGCATTTGTTGATGAAGGTCAGGCGGAAGGCAAATCCCACGTCACCGAAAATCTGCGCATTTTCCGCCCATGTGATGACGGTGCGCGGGCTCATGACCGTGGACAGGTCGCCATTGATGAAGGCGGAGCGGGTCAGATCGGCCACCCGTACCATGTTGGAAATGGTCTTTTCCCCTTCCGGGGTGCGATAGGCACGCACCTTGGACAGGACGATACCCACTTCCTTTTCATGGGGAAGATAGTTGAGGGTGACGATCATGGACCAGCGATCCATCTGGCCCTGGTTGATCTGCTGGGTGCCGTGATAGAGCCCCGACGTATCCCCCAGCCCGATGGTATTGGCGGTGGCAAACAGACGAAAGGCGGGGTGGGGGGTGATGACCCGGTTCTGGTCGAGCAGGGTCAGGCGGCCGGAGGCTTCCAGGATGCGCTGGATGACGAACATCACGTCGGGGCGCCCGGCGTCGTACTCATCGAACACCAGCGCGATATTGTTCTGAACCGCCCAGGGCAGCATGCCGTCGCGGAACTCGGTGATCTGCTGGCCGTCCCGGATCACGATCGCATCCTTGCCCACCAGGTCGATGCGCGAGACGTGGCTGTCCAGGTTGATGCGTACCAGGGGCCAGTTGAGGCGGGCGGCAATCTGTTCGATATGGGTGGATTTCCCGGTACCGTGATAGCCCTGCACCATGACCCTTCTGTTGAACTGGAATCCGGCCAGAATGGCCAGGGTGGTGTTGCGGTCGAACAGGTAGTCCGGATCCAGGGGAGGGACATATTCGGTTGTGGTCTTGTAGCCATCAACCTCCATGTCGGAATCGATGCCGAACAGATCGGCAACCTTGAACGTGGTATCGGGCAGGTTTTCAGGTGCGCTCATGGGAATTTCCGTCGATAGCAAGAAAAAGTCGGACAGGTGGGCGTTAAAGGAAACGGGGGTGCGGGGCAAAGGCGTCCGGCATCCGGTGGGACATTAGCAAAAAGGTGGTGCACCGGAAACCGCCAAATCGGGAAAAAATCAGCCGGCAAATCCTTTTGACTTGAGATGATTATAGGCGGCAATGATGGCGCGCAGCCGGTCTTCGGTTCTCCGGTCCCCGCCATTGGCGTCGGGGTGGTGCAGTTTTACCAGAGCCTTGTAGGCCTTCTTGAGTTCGTCCGCATCAACGCGGGTGGTGAAACCGAGTACCTCGAATGCCTGCCGGTCCGTTTCCATCATGCGCAGTTCGCGTTTGGTCAGGGGGCGGCGGCCCTGGTTGCGCGCAACGCGGGCAAAAAGGTTGAGGGGATCGGAAAAGCGTTTGTCGGCCGGCCGGTGCTGGTGGGCGCGGCCGGGATTGGGGGACGTGCGTGCGCGTGCGGCGCTGTTGGTCCCCTGCTGCCAGGTTGGCCGACCCCCGGTGGATTGCTGCTGGCGGATCTCGGCGGCAACGGCGCCATCATCCATGCCGGCGAAATAGTTGAAGGTCTTGTTGTACTGGCGGACATGGGCCAGGCAGAAATGGTAGAATTCCCCCTCGGCGGCCTTGCCCTTGGGGGCCTTCTTGGTCCCCGGCTTGTCGCACCCGTCCCATTCGCAGACGGGTCCTTCTGCCTTTTCGCTGGTGCGCTGGCGCGGCTTGATTCGAATCGAGCTGAAAAGATTGGAAGTCAGCGGACTATTCCTGTAATTCGGGTTGGCGGTTGGTTGGTGTTTGAGCTTGATTTTCACGGGGTGGATGAAAATTCCCCCCGGAAAAAGCAAGGTCGACATATTAGCAGAAAGCGGAAGGGTTTTGCTATGGTTATTCGTGACAAAATGCTGGAAAAGCTCACGCAGGCCTTTGCTCCCGATTTCATCGAACTGGTGGATGAATCGGAGAAACACAAGGGGCATGCCAACTATATCGAGGGCAAATCCACCCATTTTCACCTGACGATTTCATCGCCCCTTCTCAGCCCTTTGTCGCGGGTGGCGCGGCACCGGGCGATCATGGATGCCTTGGGTGAGGAATTTGCGAACGGTCTGCATGCCTTGCGGATCGAGGTGATCGACAAGCATGCCTGCTAGAGCACTTCCCGAAAAGTGTGAAGCGGTTTTCGGACAAGAAGTGCGGAAATATCAAACAGATAGAGCGTGGTCTTGATTCCATCAGAAACAGACACGCTCTAGGCGGCTCCCCTGTGCGTCACCTGAAAAGGGGGCGATGCCCTGAAGGAAGGGGCGGTTGGCCATCGGGCAGGGGCAGTGCCGAATTCGCGCAGCTTCCGCCGACAGCTGATGACCAACCGTTCCGGTCTTAAAGATAGTTTTGCAAGAACCGGGTGATTTTCTGTTCCAGGGGTGGCACGCGACCGGTGCCGATCAGCTTGTTGATCTGCTCGTGGGTCAGATTACCGGCCTCGAAGGACTGCACCGGGGTGCCGGCCTGGGCGAGGCGTTTGACGAACAGTTCGCCCATGGCCTTGCGACGCCGGGAATTTGACCACATGATCAGGGATGGCGGCATGCGGTGCGAACCGATATAGGTCACCGGGGACAGGGCGGTCCAAAGGGACGGATCATTGAAAACGTTGGCCAGGTCGCCGGTCTGGTGGCCACCGGTCAGACGGGCCAGAGCATTCAGGTCGTAGGCGCCAGTATCGTTGCCGATCAGGGCGGCGACCCGCGGGGCTCTGCCCGAGGCGATGGCAAGGGCGGCCAGGTGGGCACCGGCGGAATGGCCCATGACCGAGAGGCGCGCCGGATTGCCGCCAAGGGAAGCAATGTTGTTTTTTACCCAATGAATGGCCCGGCCCACATCATCGGCCTGGGTTGCAACGTCCGCCCTGGGCAGCAGACGGTAGTCGATGCTGACGAAAATCATGTTCAGGCGCTGGAAAAAGGCCGGTTTGGACCGTACATGGGTGCGGCGGCCGGTCTGCCAGGCTCCACCATGGACATAAATCATCACCGGCAGGTTGCGGCTGTTGCCCGTGGAATACACATCGAGGCGGGCCGGTCCGTAGGAAAAGGTCTTTCGTTCTGCGGCAAGGGCGGTGAAGGGAAAGAGTGCGGGGGCCGCCAGGGCGGTGGCACCAATGGTCAGGAAGCGGCGGCGATTGATCATGTTGATTTCCTTTCAATGATTGGAATTGCCTGCAAATGTGTCGCAGGTCATTGAAAGGGACAAGTTAAAGCTTGGTCATGTGCATTAAATCGCGGCAAGATTCATGAACAAAATCTTTCCGGATAAATTTGCATTTGCGGGTTACTTGACCGGCGTGATGCGCAGCTTGGTCAGGCGGTTGAGGGACTTCCTCAAGATCTTTATCCTGAGGCCGTGGAAGGTGAACTGGCGTCCCTGTTCCGGGATGGTCTTTGCCTCGTGAATGACGAGGCCGGCAATGGTGGTGGCTTCGTCATCGGGCAGGTTCAGGTTGAGCGCCCGGTTGAGGTCGCGGATGGACAGGGAGCCTTCCACGATCCAGGAACCATCGCTCTGCCGGGTGATGCCTTCAAGGTCCGTGTCATGTTCATCGGAAATCTCACCAACGATTTCTTCAAGAATGTCCTCGAGGGTGACAATGCCCTGCACTTCTCCATACTCGTCCACCACCAGGGCAAAATGGCTTTTCCTGCGCAGGAAGGCGTTGAGCTGGGACTGGGCGGAGGTGGTTTCGGGAACGAACCAGGGCTCACGGGCAATGCTGGCCAGGTCGATCTTGCTGATATCCCCGTTGACCTTGATCAGGGCGCGCAGCAGGTCGCGGGCATGCAAGACGCCGATGATCTCGTCCGGATTGTCGTTGTAGAGGGGAATGCGGGTATAGGGGGATTCCAGAACCGCATTGATCGCCTGCTGGGTGGGGGCGGAGCAGTCCAGGGTGAGCATGGCCGTCCGGTGAACCATGATCTCGGATACTTCCAGTTCCGACAGGTCCAGAAGTCCGCCGAGCATGTCCCGGTCCCGCTTGATCATTTCCCCTTCCTCGTGCAGCAGTTCCACGGTTCCGCGCACTTCTTCGGCACCGGTCAGCCCGGACCGGGAGGTGTCGGAACGAACGCCGATCAGGCGCAGCAGCACATGAACCAGTTTCTGGATGATGGCGGTCAGGGGCGCCAGGATGATGACGAAGGGCCGTATCAGGGGGGCCACGCTGAGGGAAAAGTCTTCCGGGCGATTGATGGCCCAGGTCTTGGGCAGAACTTCGGAGAAGATGACCACGGAAAGGGTCATGACCACGGTCGCAAACAGAATGCCATTGTCGCCAAAGAAGGTGATAAGCACCGATGTGGCGAGGGAGGATGCCAGGATATTGACCAGGTTGTTGCCCAGCAGCAGGGCGCCGATCAGCCGTTCGCGGGAAGAAATGAGCGTCTTGACCAGCAGGGCGCGGCGGGAGCCGTTGTTGGCCATCTGAAAGATCTTGGCGCGCGATGCGGCGGTGAGCGCGGTTTCGGAGCCGGAAAAGAAGGCGCTGAGTGCCAGCAGGAAGGCGATGGTCAGGATGGTCAGCCAGAATGACAAGGTCATGATGATCGTATGTCCCTCAGGAAATCGGCAATGTCGTCAGCGGATATGTCCGTGGCAATGAAGGATTTTCCGATGCCCCGTGTCAGGATGAAGTTCAGGGCACCGCGTCTTACCTTCTTGTCCTGGGCGATATTGTGCATGAGTTCGTCCGTTGATGGAAGTGGCCCGGGAATATCGTTGAGGCTGGTGGGCAGCCCGGCCCGTTGCAGGTGGCGGCGGACCCGCACGCCCTCCTGGGATGTGCACAGGCCTTTTGTAGCCGAGAACTGGTGAGCCAGCACCATGCCGATGGCTACCCCTTCTCCATGCAGCAACCGGTCGGAATAGCCGGTGGCGGTTTCAAGGGCGTGGCCGAAGGTGTGGCCCAGATTGAGCAGGGCGCGCACGCCGCTTTCGCGTTCGTCGGCGATGACGAAACGGGCCTTGGCGGCACAGGCGCGGGCGATGGCTTCAGCCCGGGCAGGGCCCCCGGAGAGAATTTCGTCCAGATGTTCCTCCAGCCAGAAGAAGAATGCCTCGTCGTCGATCAGTCCGTACTTGGCCATTTCCGCATATCCGGCGGCAAACTGGCGCTCGGGCAGGGTTGCATAGACATCCAGGTCGGCAATGACCAGGGCGGGTTGGTGAAAGGCGCCGATCAGGTTCTTGCCGAAGCGCGAATTGATGCCGGTCTTGCCGCCTACGGAACTGTCCACCTGGGCCAGCAGGGAGGTGGGAACCTGAACGAAGGCCATGCCCCGGCGGGTGATGGCGGCGGCAAAGCCTGCCAGGTCACCAATGACGCCGCCGCCAAAGGCAATGATGATGTCGGATCGTTCCAGCCGGGCCTGGAGAATGGCGTTCACGCATTCCTCAAGCCTGTCCATGGACTTGGAGGATTCCCCGGCGGGAACGGTGATCAGGGTGTGGTCCAGCCCGGCCTTGGTGAGGGATGTTTGCAGGCGCGGCCACTGGGTCTTTTCCAGATTGGTGTCGGTAATGACACCGAAGCGGGCGCCGGGAAACATGGTCTTGAGGCGCTGCCCCATCCCTTCGAGAAGCTGGTGGCCGATAACGATGTCATAGGCGCGTTCGCCAAGGGCGATGTGGACGGTTTGGGGGGCCGGAGCGGTGGACATTTTCATTTCCTTGCAGCGGGGGGAAAGGGGCAGATGCATGCGCCGCGCGGAAACAGGGGGACGGGCGCGGATGTCCGCAGGGTCTCAGGTTCAGGAACGGGGCGCACGGTCGGGGGTTTCCAGATGGGCATTGAGGGCCTTGATGATGTCGCTGGCAACGGTGTCATGGGGAACGTCGCGCGAAATGACGGTTACGTCAGCCATGCCGTAGAGGGGATAGCGTTCCTGCATCAGTTCCTTGAGGGTCTGGCGCGGGTTGGGGGTTTGCAGCAGGGGGCGGTTGCTCTTGCGGGAAATGCGTGCAAACAGCAGGTCAAATTCGGCTTTTATCCAGACCGAAACTCCCCGTTCGGCGATATTGGCGCGTGTCCGGGGGGACATGAAGGCCCCCCCACCGGTGGCCAGAACGCAATTGTCCTGTTTCAGCAGCCGGGCGATCACCTTGGTTTCACCAATCCGGAATTCTTCTTCGCCATGGGTGGCAAAGAAATCCTGGATGCTCATGCCCGCGGCGGCTTCGATTTCCATGTCGCTGTCAATGAAGGGGCGTGACAGGTAGTTGGCCAGCCGACGCCCGACGCTGGTCTTGCCGGCTCCCATCATGCCCACCAGAACGAGGGGCCGTCCGTTCAGATTGTCCTGCAGGCGCCGGGTTTCGGCGGGGGAAGGGCGGACAATGGGGGTGCTGGCCTCACTCAAGGCATGTTCTCCGGTTGGCGGGGGCTGGCAGGGTTGAACCTGCCGACGGGCTGCTTGTCAAGATGATGGGGCACTTTGGCAACGGGGGAAAGGGCTGACGAAGGGGGGCGGTTCCGGGC
>JALWTJ010000120.1 GCA_027082895.1 Hyphomicrobiales bacterium
AGGAAAGGGAGAGGAGGGGAGGAAAGGAAGGGGGAAGAAAGGGAGTAGGAAAGAGGGGGCGAAAGGAGGAGAAGGGCAGGCCCTCCCGTGCGGAACAGATCATGCTGTGGGGCGGGTGCGACAGAAGAAGTGCCACAGAAACCGGCAGCAGGCAGGTGGGGCGCCCCGGTTCATGCCCCCTTTCATGCGCCTGTTTCATGGGGCCATGACACCACTTCATGAGGTGGTGAAATTTTTCCGTCCAAACGCCCAAAAAGCAAAGAATCCGTCTGGACCCGCCGCTGTTTTCCATGCATGAAAAGAGCAGACGAACGTCATGGGAAGCGTTCGGGCAATTCCCTTCGGCTTGGAGCACATCATGAAGATCCTGGTTCCGGTAAAACGGGTGGTGGACCACGCGGTGCGGATCACCCTCAGGCCAGACGGCAGCGGCGTGGAGACGGACAATGTGAAGATGTCCCTCAACCCGTTCGATGAAAATGCCATCGAGGAAGCGCTCAAGCTGCGCGAGGCGGGAGTGGCGGACGAGGTGGTTCTGGTGTCCATCGGTCCGGCCAGATGCGAGGAAAATCTGCGCTCCGGTCTGGCCATGGGGGCCGATCGTGCCATTCTGGTGGAAACGGAAACCTTTCCCGAACCTCTGGCAGTGGCAAAGATACTGGCCGCAATCTTCCGGGAAGAAAAGGCCGACCTCGTCCTGGCAGGCAAGCAGGCCATTGATGATGATTGCAATCAGACCGGGCAGATGCTGGCCGCCCTGCTGGATGTGGGGCAGGCGACAAACGCTTCCCGTATCGACATTAGCGGGCAAACCGCAACTGTTACACGCGAGGTGGACGGTGGCCTGCAGACCCTTTCCCTGCAATTGCCCGCTGTCGTGACCTGCGACCTGCGCCTGAACACTCCCCGCTATGCATCGCTGCCCAACATCATGAAGGCAAAGAAGAAACCGTTGCAAAAGCGCCCCGCCAGCGATTTCGATGTGGACCTTTCTCCGCGCCTTCGCGTGCTGGAAGTGGCACCGCCCCCGCAGCGTGAAGGCGGGGTCATGGTCAATTCCGTGGCTGAACTGGTCGACAAGCTGCGCAACGAAGCAAAAATCATCTGAGCAGGAGACCCGCAATGAGCATTTTGCTGCTGGCGGAGCATGACAATGAAAACCTGTCGGGCCACACGGCCCGCGCCCTTGCGGCTGCCCTGCGCATCGGGGGGGACGTGGATGTGCTGGTGGCGGGCGAAAATGTCGCCCCCATTGCCGATCAGGCCGCACGCCTTTCCGGCATTCGCCGGGTGCTGCTGGCGGACCATCCTGCCCTTGCCCATCAGGCCGCCGAACCCCTTGCCGCCCTGCTGAAACAGTTGGCGGACGGCCATGGCTACCTCGTTGCGCCCGCCACCACATCGGGCAAGAATGTCATGCCCCGCCTCGCGGCATTGCTCGACGTGATGCAGGTCTCCGACATCATAGATATCGTTTCCCCGGACACGTTCCGTCGGCCCATCTATGCGGGCAACGCCATTCAGACCATTCAGTCCACTGATGCAAGGAAGGTGATGACCGTGCGCACATCGGCCTTTGATCCGGTGGGGGAGGGGGAAGCGGTGCCGGTGGAAAAGCTGGAAACCGGCGAACTTCCGCAAAAGGTTGCCTTTGTCGGGGAGGAAAATGCGGACACCGGGCGCCCGGACCTGTCCACCGCCTCCATCGTCATTTCCGGCGGGCGGGCGCTGGGTTCGGCAGAAAAGTTTGCCGAGCTTCTCGAACCCCTTGCCGCCCGGCTCGGCGCCGCCATCGGGGCATCGCGGGCTGCCGTTGATGCAGGCTTCACCACCAATGACCTGCAGGTGGGCCAGACCGGCAAGGTCATTGCTCCGGATCTGTATATTGCCTGCGGCATTTCCGGCGCCATCCAGCATGTGGCCGGCATCAAGGACGCCCGCATGA
>JALWTJ010000121.1 GCA_027082895.1 Hyphomicrobiales bacterium
GAGTTGCAGCCTGAGGGGCTGCCCGCCTCTTCAGCCGGTCAGAACGATGCGCATCAGGTCCGCCGTGTTGCGGGCACCCAGCTTTTCCATCACGCGGGCCCGGTGCACTTCGATGGTGCGGGGGGAAATCCCCAGATCCCGCCCCGCTTCCTTGTTTGATTGCCCGTTGCTGATCCGTTCCAGCACTTCCCGTTCCCGGGGGGTCAACTGGTTGAATCCACGGATTTCGATGGGCCGCCGTCCCCCCTGCACGGTGCCCAGAAGCACATCCCGCCGCAGGGCGTTGCGCACGAGGCGAATGAAACGCTCCGTGTCGATGGGTTTTTGCACGATGTCGGTTGCCCCCCGTTTCATGGCCTCCACGGCCCCGTTGACATCCTGATTGTCCATCAGCATGAACACGGCAATGCCCGCCCGCAGGCCCTTGATTCGATCCAGAACCTCAAGGCCGGGTTCATCGGACAGTTCGAGATTGAGAGCGACCACGTCCGGCCGGGTGCGGGCAACCGCGGCAAAGAAGGAGGAGGCATCAGCAAAGGCTGTGGTCTGGAAACCCTCCAGCCGGAACAGCACGCTCAAGGCCTCACGGGTTCCCGCGTCCGCATCAATGATGTGCACCAGCCGGTCCCGATTGTGATAGGAATGATAGTAGCTCTTCTGTTCCATATGCATTGCCCCTTACCGAAATGTGTATCGTGCGAATTATCAGGTGCTTCCTTCCCCCCGCATATGCAGATAAGATTCCCGGACTGGGACCAGATGCCCAAACGGTCCGGAAGCGGTTTCTGCGTAGCACCGAACACCTAGGGACACTTATATGATCCCGAATACGTAGTGTAAAGGATTTGATTCCTATCAGGATTCCACCCTAGGCAATTGTGCGTATGTACCGCGTGCCAGGCAAAAAGTGGGTACCGGTTTTTGCGGCGGATGGCACGCGGAGAGACAAGCGTGCCAAGCAAAAAGTGGGCACCGGTTTCAGGAAAGGAAGGGGCCCCCGTGAGGCAGGGAACGGACCCGAAAACGGTCATGCACCAGGCAAGATTGCGCACCAGGCAAGACTGCCTGCCGGGAAAGAACATGTGTCAAAAAAAGACGGCCCGGACAGGTCCGGGCCGTCTTTTTGCAATTGGCGGGTGGCTGTTCGGCCCTATTTCTTCAGCAGATCACGGATTTCCGTGAGCAGGACTTCCTCCTTGGATGGCTTGGGCGGTGCGGAGGGCTTGGCCTCTTCCTTGCGCTTCATGGAGTTGATTCCCTTGACCACCAGGAACAAGGCAAAGGCGATGATGAGGAATTTCACGATGGCATTAATGAAAAGCCCCACATTGAGCGGGCCCAGCACGATCGTGGAAAAATCGACCCCGCCGATCAACAACCCCACGATGGGCATGATGATGTCATCGACCAGTGAACTGATGATGGCACCGAAAGCCGCACCGATAACGATGCCCACCGCCATGTCGATCATGTTGCCCTTGATGGCAAATTCCTTGAATTCCTTTAACATGTTTTCGTCCCCGTCTTGATTATCAATTGAAGTTGAACCGGAATGTTCGGCAACAGGGCCGGACGTTCCTCCGGCGCCTTTTTGCACAACATATGCAGGGAAATCAACCGAACCCGGCCCGCCAACCGGCCCGGGCTGACGGTGTGAACCGCGCCTGCGGGTGGTTTCTGGTGCCCAAAAGGCACGCGGGAGATTTTTGCATTCTGCAACGGGATTAACCGGTTGTTTACGATGTTTTTGTGAAAAGGTAACCGGCCCTGTTTCGGTTTGGCGGGTGCCCGCATGTCAATTCAGGCCGAACGGAACATTGCGCGGAACATCCATGGCACAGGCCCGACACACTCCGAACTGGAACGTACAGTCCGCCCCTTACAGGAATGGCGCTGCACCGGTGGAACACGAGGACTGGAACGCCTTGCGCGATGAACTGGAGAACCTTCTGGATCAGGTTCACCAGGCCCAGCATGACGAGGTGGTACGTACGCGCATGACGGGCCATGCCAGCCCGCCCCCGGCCAGTTACGGGTTGCGCGAACCCCGCCATTCCGGTTCCGCCAGCAGCCCCGATCGGCGCCAGCAAGCGCTGCACTCGGTGCAGCGGGCGCTGGACCGTTTCAGCGAACAAGAGGAGGCACTGCCAATGCCTGCCCAGTCCCAGCAACAGTTGCAACAGGCCATCCGTCAGATAAGGTCCAGCCAGCACGGTACGCCGCGACGGCGCGCCGGCCGCGGCCAGCCTTCCCGGCCTTTTGCGGCAGGGGACGCCAGTCCGGACTATTACGCGGCTCCCCCCGTGCCTGCTTATGGTTCCATGCCTGCTCCCGCCCCCGCCATCGATCCGGCCCGCCTCGATGACATTACCGACGCCCTTTCCGACATCAGTGCCCGCCTGAACCTGTTTGAACGCAACCTGTCCGAGCAGGAGGCCTCCCGTTCCGCAGTTGCGGACATGGCCGAACAGATCGAACAGCTTTCCGCCGTTGTCGAACATCTGGCCAGCAACATCGGAGAAACGGGACATATCCGGCGGCTGGAGAGTCAGATAGCAAAGATGGCCGATGCGGTTGCCAGCGGCTCCGATCTGGATTTCCAGTCCCTGAACAACCGCCTTGATGTGCTCACGGGCGCTTTTGAACAGTTGCAGGAATTGCAGAACAGGCAGCTTGAACTGAGCGTGAAATCCCACGATGAGGGGGGATTTCTCGATTCCATTGATGCCAGTGTACGCAACATCTATGACCGGCTCGACACCATGGGGCTGGACAAGCTCGACCTGCAACCCATCGAGGATTGCGTGCGCACGGTCTATGACCGCATTGACGCCCTTGAGCAGACCATGGCCATGCCCACCCCCGCCATCGAGCGCCTGAGCCGGGAAATGGCCGAATTTACCGCGGCCATGCGCGACAGCGAAAAGGGCAAGGGGCAGGCGGACCTGCTGCGCAGAACCGAACAGCTGATCAAGCGTGTCGAACAGATCGAGAAGGAGGACGGCGCGGTCGGCGAACTCAAGCTGGACATGGCCGAACTTCAGGAAAAGGTGGCCGGGGCGCTCGAACCCCGCTTCAGCCAGCTGGAACAGAAGCTGGGGGATGTTGCCGGGCAGATTTCGTCGCACTCCGGCGCGGATTCCCGGGGTGCTGCGTCCGCCGCAGCGTTGGAAAAGCATATCAGGGAGCTGACCGGCAAGCTGGAGCAGACCAGCGCCGACATTGCACAGTTGAAGCAGGCCGTTTCCGGCACCGGCGCCCCCGGGCAGGGCGCCATCGACATGAACGCCATTGCCGATCTGGTTGCCGAACGCACCTCCCGCGCCATTGAAACCATGCGTGAGCATTCCGGAAATGCTCTGGGGGAAGATTCCCTTGGCAAGCTGGAGGCACGTCTTGCCGCCATGCTGGAAAGGCACCATGCCCGTTCGGCCGATCAGCCGGACAACAAGGAGCAGGTACGCCAGTTCGTCGGTGTTCAGAATTCCATCAATCAGGTCAATCAGCGGCTGGCAAGGCTGGAAGCGGGGATGCAGGCGCAGGCTGAATCACGGGAAGAGGGTGCCGAACGGCCCTTCTGTCCCGCTCCGCCCGCGTCCCCTGCCGCACCCTCGGCCGCTTCTTCTGCGGCTCCCTTGGCCGCCCGCCGGGTACGCCATCCCGGCCTGGGCGAGGAAAGCAGCCGGCAGGAAACCGACCTGCCCGCATCCTCTGCCCCCGCACCCTCCGCCAATGCAAGCCGTCCCGCGGCGGTCAGCCCGGCGGCAGAAAGCCATGGCGAACCGCACGGCGAACCGGGGGAACATCTCCTTCCCGAATTGCGGGACCGGATGCCCCGCTCGCCGGTCATGGAAGGCCCGCTGCATTCCGAGCCTCTTTCCCATGCCGTTCCCGCTTCCGGTTCCGTGCCGGTGCCGGATTCCCTGCGCGTGGATCCGGACGATCTGGTCATGGTGGACAATGAAACTGGCGAAGCGGAATCCGACCCCGATCCCTTTCAGGCGGTCCTTGGCGAAACTCGCCCCTCCCGCGCGCCGTCCATTGCACCATCCGAACCCGCAACGCCGGAAACGGCGGCCCCAACCGGGGAAGGACCGATTCGGATACCCCGTTTTGACAGCAGCAATGTAACTCCGCCGCCCCCACCGGTGTCTGCGTTTGCCACCGGTTCCCCGGATCAGGCTGGCGGAAACGGTTTTGGGGCTTCCCCCGAACCGGCACCCCGCACCCAGACTGCTCCGGATGTTCCGGGCGCATCGGATTCCGCGGAATCGGCTCCCGTGTCCCGCTCCACCTTCATAGAAGCCGCCCGGCGCGCCGCCCGGGCACGCAACGGGGAAAGCATTGATCCTGCCTCCTCATCCCTGCTCGGGCGGGCCATGTCCCGTTTCTCGAAAAAGAATGCGACGAAAAAGAACAAGGAGGACACCCCGGTCCTTTCCGGTTCCGCGGCCGAGCGTGCATCCGACCCGATCGCCGACCGTTCCGGCGACGGGCAGGAAGGGAACAGCAAGGGAAAATTGTGGAAGCGTTTCTTCCAGCGCAAGCGTTCCCTTCCCGGTGATCCTCTCCCCCAGGTGGACGAGCTTGCCGGGCGCGCTCCCTATTCCGATCCGCTTGTCGCATCCGGCTCCCCTGACCGGGCTGCCAATAGCGATACCGGGGATGCGGATCTGGACGATCTGACGACCGTTCCTGAAAGCTTTCTGACCCGGCACCGCCAGCCCATTCTGCTGGTCGCCACCATCATTGCCGTGGGTTTCCTGACCTTCAACCTGATTTCCCAGCGCTTCGCCGCTTCCTCGTCTGCCCCCGATTCAGGGGCACCCGTCACCGCAGCCAGCGATCCGGCCGCAGGCGAACAGGGCGTTGCGGACACGGCCGGCACTACTGATGGCGAGAACAGCGCTCCGGCACCGGCAGAAAGTGCCTCGGACAGCCCGGATGCGAACACCGCCGCCGATCAGGAAGTGGGCGCCATCAACCCCACCAGCCACAATGTGCGCATGATTGCGCCCCCGACGGCGGACATATCTCCCCCCGCCGAGGTCAGCCTTGCCTCCCTTTCCGCCCCGGATGCGGCCGAAACACCTTCGGGCGTTGCCATGCCCCCCGCCGCGGTCGGTCCCATCGAACTGCGCAGGATGGCCGCCGAGGGCGACCCCCGGGTGCAGTTTGAAGTGGCCGCCATTCTGGCCGAAGGGCGTGTTCTGCCCCAGGATCTTGCCGGTGCCGCCGTCTGGTATGAGCGTGCCGCCGCCCAGGGTTTTGCCCCGGCCAGTTACCGGTTGGCCAATATGCTGGAAAACGGCGTGGGTGTGGAAAAGGATCTCTCCCGGGCCCGCCTGTGGTACCAGTTGGCCGCGGACGCGGGCAACCGGATGTCCATGCATAATCTGGCCTCCCTGCTGGCCGGTGGCAAGCTGGGTGAGCAGGATTTCGAACGGGCGGCCTACTGGTTCGGCAAGGCCGCCGCCCTTGGCCTGAAGGACAGCCAGTTCAATCTGGCCATGCTTTATGCGCGCGGGCTGGGCGTACCCCAGAACCTTGAGGAATCCTTCAAATGGTTCTCCATCGCCGCCAGCCTCGGGGATCAGGATGCGGCCAAGGCCCGTGACGAAATTGCCCGGTCCCTTGACGCGCAGGTGGCCACCCGCATCTCTGACGAGATCAAGGGATGGCAACCCGATCCTCTCAACATTCCCGCCAATTTTGCGCCCATCGGCACCTGGTCCCCGGATTTCGACCCCGGCCCCGCCATCACGGACAAGAACGTGATCCGGCAGGTACAGGCCGCCCTCAACCGTATCGGTTATGATACGGGCACGCCCGATGGTTTGATGGGGCCGAAAACGGAAGAAGCCATCCGGGCCTTCGAGGCGCAGACCGGCATGTCTCAGAGCGGCCGGATCAACCCGCGCCTGCTGGCGGTGCTGGGCAGCCAGCCGGTCTAGCCGGGAGCCTTTTGTGCCTTCCCGGTTCGCCCGTTCATCCCTTTTCCGGACGTGTCCGGGAATGGAGCGGCGGTTTTTTGCCCTCACGTTTAACCAAAGGGCAAAAGGGGCGTTGACATCGGGGGGCAAGGCCCCATAAACAGGCCGATTATACGAGAGGCTGCCGGTGCATTTTCCTGTCGGCGAAAGCGAAGCAGCCCCGGAAATCGCTCTTTAACATCTTGCGGTGATCCCGTTCGGGCGTCGGCTTCGGTTCCCCCTCAGGCTCTCCGATCATCCGGACCTAACGATAGTGCAAATTTATCTGCCTATTGCCGAGTTGTCAGCCAACCTCTTCTTTCTGATGGGGATGGGGGGCACGGTCGGGTTTCTTTCCGGCCTGTTCGGTGTTGGGGGCGGATTTCTTCTTACGCCATTGCTGATCTTTACCGGCATTCCTGCCCCGGTAGCCGTTGCCTCCGTGACCGGGCAGGTGGTGGCCGCCTCCACCTCCGGGGCGCTGTCCTATTACCGCCACGGCGGCATTGATTTTCACCTGGCCTTTTACCTGGTGGCAGCCGGTGTCACCGGATCCTTTTTCGGTGTTGCGACCTTTGGCGCCCTGCGCGGCGCTGGCCAGCTGGACCTGGTGATTTCCCTTGGCTATTTGATCTTTCTGGGCTCCATCGGCTCGCTTCTCGTCTATGAAGCCGTGGGGGCCCTCATCCGGCGGTCCAAGGGCAAGGCGCGCCCCCTGAAGGTTCCCGGCCAGCACAATTGGGTCCACGGCCTGCCCTTCCGGGTGCGTTTCAAGCGGTCCAATCTGTATGTCAGCGTTCTGCCGGTGGTAGCTATCGGCCTGTTCATCGGCTTTTTCGGCTCACTTCTGGGGATCGGGGGCGGCTTCATTCTGGTGCCGGCGCTGGTTTACATCCTGCGGGTTCCGGGCAAGGTGGTTATCGGCACCTCCCTGATCCAGGTTCTGTCCACCATGGTATCCTCCACCATCTTGCATGCGGTAAACACCCAGAGCGTGGACATCATCCTTGTCATCAGCCTGATGGTGGGCAGCGTCACCGGTGCCCAGTTCGGTGCCGCCATCGGGCAGAAGATGCGCGGCGAGCAGACTCGTGCCCTGCTGGGGTTCATCGTTCTGGCGGTGGCCTTGCGCTTTGCCTATACCCTGATCAAGACCCCCGCCGACGTGTTTTCCCTTGCCGCTGCCGGGGCGGGAGCGGGCTGATGGAAAGGCGCCGACACATCGGGGCAGGGCGGAAGGGGCTTACCGGTTGGAGCTTTGCGCTGTTTGTTGCTGCTCTGGTGGCGCTCTGGCCCGCAACAGGCATGGCCGAACGGCTGGTCTCCAAGCTTTCGGTACAGGAAATCTCGATCAATTCATCCTTTTCCGGCGGCAGCATCACCCTGTTCGGCAATGTGGAAAATGCCGTGGGCTCCAACGAGGTGGTGGAAGGGCCCTTTGACATCATCGTTGTCATTCAGGGCATGGCAACGGACAAGGTGGTGCGCGAAAAATCCCGGCAGGCCGGCGTCTGGCTCAATGCGGAACAGGTGACGTTCAGCGGGGTGCCCTCTTTCTATCATGTGCTGTCCACCCGGCCGATCGACAAGATCATTGATGCGCAGATGCGCGCCGAGCTCGGCATCAGCCTGTCGGCCCAGATCCGCTCCGATGATGCCCCTTCCGATGCCGTGCGGCAGAAATTTACTGCGCAACTGATCCGCCTGATGGAACAGGACAACATGTATGGCATCAATCCCCACGGGGTCGCCTTTCACTCCGATTCCTTCTACAGCGCCAACCTTGCCCTTCCTTCCGACGTGCCCAACGGATCCTTTCTGGCAACCACCTATCTGTTCCGCAACGGGGAACTGGTGGACGACAATGCGGAGCGCTTTGTCGTGCGCACCGTGGGGGTGGAACGTTTCATCGCCAATTC
>JALWTJ010000122.1 GCA_027082895.1 Hyphomicrobiales bacterium
GCCTGACAGGGGCAGAAGAGCGGATGATGCCGAGTCCAGTCGTTTCTGGCTTGGCACCTGAGTCCGGTTAGAGCACTTCCCGAAAAGTGTGAAGCGGTTTTCGGACAAGAAGTGCGGAAATATCAAATAGATAGAGCGTGGTCTTGATTCCATCAGAAACAGACACGCTCTAGCGGTCCTCCGCCATGCGGGAAAACTCTAGTTCCGTGAACCGGGCATGCCGGCCGTCATACATCAGCAGGCGCCCGATCAGCGGTTCTCCGACCCCCGTGACCAGCTTGATGGCCTCCATGGCCATCAGCGATCCGATGACTCCGGTCGATGCCCCAAGGATTCCGGTGGCCTCGCAGGCTGGAAAATCCTCGTCCCGCATCCCCGTCGGATACAGGTCATGAAAGCGGGGTGAAGGCTTCCCGTGTGCATCGACAAGGTGCGGGGCAAACACGCACAATTGGCCGTCAAACATGTTCACGGCGCCGCTGACAAGGGGAACTTTTGCCCGGGCGCAGGCATTGGCAATGATCTGGCGTGACCGGTAGCGATCCGTCCCGTCCAGCACTACGTCTTGGCCGCGCACATGGGTATCGCAATTGGCATCGTCCAGCCGTTCGGCAATGGCCAGCAGGTTCGTTTCCGGGTTCAGGTCCCGGGCGAAACGCTGTGCGCTGTGCGCCTTGTTGACACCCAGATCGTCCATCCGGTGGATGATCTGGCGCTGCAGGTTGGAGATGGAAACCCCATCATCATCCACCACGCTGATCTGTCCAACACCCGCGGCCGCCAGATAGGCGATGGCCGGACTGCCCAGCCCCCCCGCGCCGATAACCAGAATCCGGGCGCACTTGAGCTTTTGCTGGGCCGGTGCCCCGAATCCCTTGAGCACGATATGGCGTGCGTAGCGGGCCACTTCTGCCTTGGAAAGGCTCAATTCAGGCTCCTGATCTGGAAGGCCAGCGGAATGGCCAGAAAGTGGCGTTGCACCCCGGTCAGCCCCCGGGTGAGCACCGAAACGAGGGCCACGCTGTTGGAAATGTCGGTGGCCGCAAAGGGCAATACGACGCCTGTCAGCTGATAGGCAAAAGGGCATTCCCGCGAGCGGGACAACACCCCGTCCTTGTAGGCTTCCAGCGTCGTGCCGAAATTTTCCATGACCAGCTTCATTCCTTGTGGTGGCTGGTCCAGATACGGGTCGCAATCCATGGCGCTGGCCGTTTCGAAGGTTTCAAGGCTCAGGTCGTAACGACCAACGATCTTTCCCGAAACCTGCATGCTGGGTACTCCGAAGGAAATGTGGCTCCGGTCCGCATCCGCCTGCCCGTCCCCGATCATGGCGGCGATGATGGCAGGATGGGTGATCTTGAGGCTGTCCAGATAGACCTGTGCGTCCTGCCGGGTCTGCGCCCGGACCTGAAAGAGCGAGAGCCTGTCCTGCTCTGCCCGGTTGAAGACCGGCGTTCCCACCACCTGGGAGATTTCCTCCAGATCGACCATGTATATCCTGGAATAGACCGATTTTTGCACGTCATCGCGTCCATATTCCTCATAGGCGAAATAGCGCCCGTTCTGGGAATAGCCGATGGGCACCACCTGGCTGTTTTCCGCTCCCCTGGCATTCTGGCCCCATATGGCCAGCAGCAACAGCATGCCGGTCAGATATTTTGCCGTGCGCATGCATTTTGCGATCATTTCTCGGTCCCGCCCATTTCAATCCTGCCCTGTGGATCCGAACCCCCGCGTTCCGCGTGGGGTACAATCCAGGGTTTCCTGTGACTCAAGGTCAACCGCACATACCGGTGCAACCACCATTTGTGCAATGCGGTCGCCCCGGTTGATGGCAAAATCCTTGTCCCCCAGATTGACCAGCAGCACGTGGATTTCGCCCCTGTAATCCGGATCAATGGTCCCCGGACTGTTCAGGACAGTTATGC
>JALWTJ010000123.1 GCA_027082895.1 Hyphomicrobiales bacterium
CCTTTGCCGAAGATGAAGATGTGCCCGAATTCGACGCTTCACGCCTGTGGCTGCGCGACACCGACACCCTGGATCAGGCCCTCAAATCCTTCTCCAACAGCGGGAAATCACGTCTTCTGGTCACGACGGGATCCGCCAACACCCCCTGCGGCTGGATCTACCATGTGGACGCCCTGTCCAATTTCAACCAGGCGCTGGTGGACCTGAGCCGGGAAGAACACGCCTGATGCCAATTCCAGGCCATCAGTCCGGGGGTAGATATTCCAGAATGAGACATGGTTCGTCATGATACCGGGTCAGGGGCCCTTTGACGAAGCCGCACTTTTCTCCCACACGGATCGTAGCCGGATAATCCGGGTCGACAATGGCAACCGGACAGGCATCCCCAAACCGGGCAAGCCCCCATGCCATCGCCGCTTTCATGGCTTCCGTGGCAAATCCCTTCCCATGGGCATGCCTGGCAAAAACCCATCCGGCCTCGGGTCGCCCGGCAAACAATGGAGAGATATCCCGCAAAAACTCTCCGAAACCGACAGTACCAAGAAACTGCCCGGCGGTTCGGTCGGTCACCACCCAATATCCATAACCCAGCAGGGGCCAAGATCCCGCAAGGGAGAGTAATCGCCGCCAGCTATCCTCCCGATTCGAAACCTTGCCCGATATGTGCTTCACTACTTCCGGGTCGGCCCACATGGCTTCAAAGGGCCTGAAATCCTCCCGCTCAAATCCCCGCAAAATCAACCGATCCGTAACCAGTTCCGGCACCCCATGAAAGGGGATTGTCAATAGTTCATCCAAAAATGCGCCCTCTTTGAAAATTGGCCCACCCCATTCCTGTCCAATGGACGAAACGCCGCGGGTTCCTTATATTGCCATGAGAACAAAAAGTGATTCCCTTTCTCTGGCAAGCCGCTTCCACGCTCGGCCTGACCGTCCCCCAATTCCGGATTCAAGACCATTCATGTCCAGCTCATTGCCCAAAGAATCAAACGGTGAATTGCCTGAAGAACGCACCTCACACCCCATAACCAGCCAGTTGGCCCCTTCGTCCCCTCCCTATCTTGACGGGTTGAACGAAGAACAGACCCGGGCCGTGCTGGCCACCGACGGGCCGGTTCTGGCTCTGGCGGGCGCCGGAACCGGAAAGACCCGGGTTCTGACCACCCGCATTGCCCATATTCTGGCCACCCGCAAAGCCCGCGGCCATGAAATTCTTGCCGTCACCTTCACCAACAAGGCCGCCCGGGAAATGAAGGAGCGGGTCGCCGCCATCATCGGCGCCTCGGTGGAAGGCATGCCCTGGCTGGGAACGTTCCATTCCATTTCCGCCAAGATCCTGCGCCGTCATGCCGAACTGGTGGGCCTGAAATCCGATTTCACCATTCTGGATACCGACGATCAGATCCGCCTGATCAAGCAATTGCTGGCCGCCCGCAATATCGACGAAAAACGCTGGCCGGCCCGCCAGTTTGCCAATCTGATGGACAGCTGGAAAAACCGCGGCCTGCTGCCAAAGGACATCAACGCCGCCGAGGCCGGCTCCTTTGCCAATGGCAAGGCGGACGAAATCTACACGGAATACCAGACCCGCCTGAAAACCCTGAACGCAGCGGATTTTGGCGATCTGCTGCTGGAATGCATTCGACTGTTCCGGGAAAACCCGGACGTTCTGGCCCATTACCACAAGCTGATCCGCTACATGCTGGTGGACGAATATCAGGATTCCAACATTGCCCAATATCTCTGGCTGCGCCTTCTGGCCCAGGGGCAGCCGGCCGCAAAGGCAAATATCTGCGTGGTGGGAGATGACGACCAGTCCATCTATGGATGGCGGGGCGCCGAGGTGGACAATATCCTGCGCTTTGAAAGCGATTTTCCCGGGGCAAAAGTCATCCGGCTCGAACGCAACTACC
>JALWTJ010000124.1 GCA_027082895.1 Hyphomicrobiales bacterium
CGGCGGACATGGACGACGAGGATTTCATCGCCCGCGAAGACATGGTGGTGACCGTCTCCCACGCCGGCTACATCAAGCGGGTACCCCTGTCCACCTACCGCGCCCAGCATCGGGGCGGCAAGGGGCGGGCGGGCATGAGCACGCGGGACGAGGATTTCGTTGCCCGGCTCTTTGTTGCCAACACCCACACCCCGGTTCTGTTCTTTTCCTCCCGCGGCATCGCCTACAAGCTCAAGGTATGGCGCCTTCCCCTTGCCGCCCCCCAGGCCCGCGGCAAGGCCCTGATCAACCTTCTGCCCCTGCAGGCGGGGGAGCGTATCACTTCCATCATGCCGCTTCCGGAGGATGAGGACAGCTGGAGCGAACTGGATATCATGTTCGCCACCACCCGCGGCACCGTGCGGCGCAACTCGCTGGCCGACTTTGCCGAGGTCCGCGCCAACGGCAAGATTGCCATGAAGCTGGAGGAAGGGGACGGGATCGTCGGCGTGGACACCTGCGAGGCCCGCGACGACATTCTCCTGACCACGTCCGGCGGTCAGGCCATTCGTTTCAATGTGGGGGACGTGCGCGTGTTCAGCGGCCGCAATTCCATCGGAGTGCGCGGCATTCGCCTTGCCGAGGGCGATCATGTGATTTCCATGACGGTGCTGGCCCATTTCGAGGCAACGCCCGAGGAGAGGGCCGCCTATCTGAAAATGTCCCGCGCCATGCGGGGAGAAGCCGAGGATACGGACAGGCATCCCGGCGAGGAGGAAGGCGCCGCCACGCCGGGAACCTCCATCCTGTCCCAGGAACGCTACGCCCAGATGAGCGCTGCCGAGCAGGTGGTACTGGCCATTTCGGAAAACGGATATGGCAAGCGCACTTCCTCCTATGAATACCGGGTGGCCGGACGCGGCGGCAAGGGAATCGCTGCCATGGCCATCACCGAAAAGAACGGGCCTATTGTTGCCTCTTTCCCGGTCGAGAACGACGACACCATCATGCTGGTAACCGATGGCGGCAAGCTGATCCGGGTGCCTGTTGCCGGAATCCGGCTGGCAGGCCGCGCCACGCAGGGGGTTATCGTTCTGGACATTGCCGAAGGGGAAAAGGTGGTGTCCGTCGAACGGATCAGCGAACCGGACGAGGAGGGGCCGGAAACCGGGGACGGGGAGCAGGAACCGGACACCTCCGATTCTCCGGACGCCCCGGATTCAGCAGCAAGGCAAGATGATTCCGGCTCCGGATCGGAAGAGGGGGCGCCCGGGGAATGACACCGTTGCCTTCGGGTATCGTCCCACGTTAGCATGGGGCAACTTTCGGTGCCTGCGCGCGCCTGACCCGGATCATGGAAGCCTGCTGTGCCCGATCTTTCCATTCTGCTTGCCTTCACTCTTGCTTCTCTCCTTCTGGCCATCGTTCCGGGCCCCAACGTGACCCTGATCATTGCCACGTCCCTGTCACGGGGCATTGCCGCCGGGTTGGCCGTGGTGGCGGGCACCCATATCGGTGTGCTGTCCATGGTGCTGGTGGTGGCCGCCGGATTCGATACCCTGGTCGGGTTCATGGGCTGGGCCTTTGACATCATCAAGCTGGCCGGCGCCCTCTATCTGATCTGGCTGGGGGTACAGATGTTTCGCGTCTCCGGCGGGCCTGAGGTAAACGGCCCCCGCCAGTCCGGTTCCCTTCGTTCGCTGGCAGTGCGTGGATTTCTGGTCATGTGGTCCAATCCCAAGACCCTGCTGTTTTTCGGCGCCTTCATTCCCCAGTTCGTCACCGACCAGTCGGACGCTTTTTTTCAGACTCTGCTGTTCGGACTGATCTTTTTCATCGTGGCTGCCATCACCGATACCATCTATGCCCTGATGGCTGGCATGGCCGGAAAGACCTTCTCCCGTCACCGTGTCCGATTGATATCC
>JALWTJ010000125.1 GCA_027082895.1 Hyphomicrobiales bacterium
ATGAAGGGGTGAGCGATCACCCCTTTTTTCAAACCCGAGGAGTCATCTCATGATCAAAACCAAAACCACTCTGATCGCCCTGGCCGCCTCCCTGGCCCTGGGTGCTCTGACCGCCCCGGCCCAGGCGGCCGATGGCAAGCGGCTCTACATGACCTGCGCTGCCTGCCATGGCAAAGACGGCAAATCGCCCATCATGCCCGCCTACCCCAAGATCGCCGGGCAGAACAAAGCCTATGTGCTTCAGCAACTCAAGGACATCATGAGCGGCGCGCGTGACAATGGCCAGTCGGCGGCCATGCGCGGCGTGCTGGTCACCCCCGAGGGCCAGCCGCGTTTCAGCGATCAGGATCTCGAGGCTTTGGCCGACTACGTATCCAAGCTGGCGCCCTGAATCGGGGCTGCTCGACGGCTTTCCAACCCGGGCCGGTTTTGAGCCGGACCCGGTTGGCTTCCAAGGAGGGATTTTTTTCATTCCAGGGCGGATGACCTCGTCATCCGCCTTGTCGTTTGGACCACAACGCGGCCGGCCTCGGCTCATGGCCGGAGTTTTCTCAAAAAAACCAAAACCTAGAAAAACAAATCGACCTCCATGAAACATCACCACTGGCTCTTTGCCCTGCTTGTGGCCGCCTGGGGTGCAACCACGCCGGCCAGGGCGGAAAAGAGAGAAATACCCGACTTCGACCGTTATGATGCCGAAGACATCATGGATGTCTGCGCCGGTTGCCATGGCGAGTTCGGGCAGGGCACGCCCGACGGCGAATATCCGCGCCTGGCCGGGCAGGATCCGGTGTACCTGGCCCGGCAGATCGAAGCCTTCAAAAGCCGCAAGCGGATCAACATCCCCATGATCCCCTATGCCAACGACCGGGAGCTGCCGCCGGAAGACGTGCAGACCATCACCGCCTACCTGGCCAGCATCCAGCTGCCCCGCCACCTCAGCCCGCTGGACCCCAACAAACCCTTCGATGCCCTGGCGCGGCTCGAAGAGAGCAAGAAGGTGCTCAACATCCCCCATTATCCCGGCGATCCCGCGCGGGGCGCGCGTCTCTACCATCGTGAGTGCGCCAGCTGTCATGGTCGGCAGGGCGAAGGCAACTGGGAGAAGCATGTGCCCATGCTCACCGGTCAGCACAGCCGCTATCTGTTGCGACAGATCGAAAAGATCCGCAAGGGCGAGCGTTTTCACGATTCTCCCGATGATGCCGAGCTGTTTCGGGAGTACAGTGACCAGGATATCGCCGACATTCTCGCCTGGCTCTCCCGGCAGGACGACTGAAAGAGCAAATGCTTTGTTATTTATATGGTTTTTGGGCAATTTGATGTTGCTCAAGTGCAACCCGGCAGGCGGGTGCTAGACTGCCTGCCGTCCGAACCGGGACCGGCCGACAAGCTGGTCCGAACCTACCTTTTTCGGAGGAAAGCATGAAAAAACGTTCCATTGCTGCACTGGCGGGCCTGGTGGCCACTTCCTTGCTGACCGGCCCGGCCCTGGCCTGGCTGGAGCACACCGGCGAGCGGGACAAGGCATTGAGCCTCAAACCCAACAAGGAAAACGGCATCGAAGTGTTCGAGGTCTGTGCCGCCTGCCATCTCACCGAAGGCTGGGGCACCAAGGACGGCACCTTTCCCCAGATTGCCGGTCAGCACCAGACGGTGCTGGTGAAACAGCTGGCCGACATCCGCGAAGGCAACCGGGACAACCCCACCATGTATCCCTTCGCCAAGCCCGAGTCCATCGGCGGGCCCCAGGCGATGGCCGACGTGACCTATTACATCTCCCAACTGCCCATGAACCCCGACAACGGCAAGGGCCCCTGGCCGCCCGGCACGCCCGAGTGGGAAGAGGGCAAGAAGCTCTTCGAGGAGAACTGCGTGAAGTGCCACGGCAAGGAGGG
>JALWTJ010000126.1 GCA_027082895.1 Hyphomicrobiales bacterium
TTGATCCGTTGCATCAACCGCCTGGTGGAGCCCACCGGGGGGCAGGTGTGGCTGGATGATGTGGAACTGACGTCCCTGCGGCCCGCTGCCCTGCGCCGGGCACGGCGGCGTATGGGGATGATCTTTCAGGAATATGCGCTGGTCGAACGTTTGACGGTAATGGAAAATGTGCTGTCCGGGCGTCTTGGATATGTGGGGTTCTGGCGGTCCTTCTTCCGCCGGTTTCCCCAGAGTGACGTGGATGAGGCCTATCGGCTGCTGGATCGGGTCGGCCTGTTGCACATGGCAGACAAGCGCGCTGACGAACTGTCCGGGGGGCAGCGTCAGCGTATCGGCATCTGCCGGGCGCTCATTCAGGATCCGGCGCTGCTGCTGGTGGATGAACCCACGGCGAGTCTTGATCCCAAGACGAGCCGGCAGATCATGCGCCTTATCGTGGAGCTGTGCCAGGAGCGCAAGCTGGCGGCCATCATCAACATTCACGACGTGGCACTGGCCAAGATGTTCTGCGAACGCGTTGTGGGGCTGGAACTGGGCGCGCTGGTCTTTGACGGGGGGCCTGATGATCTGACAGCGGACATGCTGACCCGCATTTATGGGGAAGAGGATTGGGAAGCCACCATCGCCAAGGTGGAGGATGAGGAGGAAGACGCGGCAGCGGCGGAGAGCGAGGCATGAGTGAGGAACTTGCCGCTCTGACCGGTCAGCCATGGAAGAAGCCGGCCTTCATTTCCAGCCCCCTGTTGCGCTGGGGGCTGCTGATCGTGCTTCTGGTCTATCTGTTCTTTGCCTTTTCCACCATCGAGGTGAACTGGGCCCGCATCTATCGCGGTCTGGATCGGGGGTGGCAGTTCATCGTCGGGTTTGCCAATCCGGATTTTGTCTCCCGGGGCGGGGATATCCTGGAGGGGCTGCTGGAAAGCGTGGTCATGACCGTTGCTTCAACGGTGGCGGGCATTGCCATTTCCATCCCCATCGCACTGGGGGGCGCACGCAATATCGCGCCGCTGCCCGTTTATGCGGTGTGCCGTTTCATCATTGCCATTTCCCGGGCCCTGAACGAGATCATCGTGGCCATCATCATGGTCAAGATATTCGGGTTCGGCCCTTTGGCCGGGTTCCTGACCCTGAGCTTTGCCACCATTGGTTTCCTGTCCAAACTTCTGGCTGAAGATATCGAAGCCATGTCCATGTCGGCGCCCGAAGCCATCCAGTCGACGGGCGCCAGCTGGCTGCAATGGATCAATTACGGTGTGCAGCCGCAGGTGATGCCGCGGCTGGTGGGCCTGTCCATGTACCGGCTGGACATCAATTTCCGCGAAAGTGCGGTTCTGGGGCTGGTGGGGGCCGGGGGGATCGGTGCCACGCTGAACACGGCCTTTGACCGGTACGAGTTCGATTCGGTTGCTGCCATTCTCCTGATCATCATCCTGACGGTGATGGTTCTTGAGACCCTGTCGGGCGTCATTCGCGAAAGGATCCAGTGACATGCCGATTTCGGAACGTAACGGGGTCAAGATCTGGCGGGTGCGGGATCGCAAGGCGCAGTTCCTGCGCTGGGCGGCCTGGATGGTGGGGGTCATGGCCTTCATCCTTGCCGCCAAGACCATTTCGGACAAGACGGAGTGGTTCTATGTCTATACGGCCTCGGATGCGGCCAATGACATCCTGAGCCGGGCCTTTCCGCCTAAATGGTCCTATATCAACCAGTTGTGGCGCCCGATCTGGGACACGTTCAACATTGCCACGCTGGGCACCATCTTTGCGCTTCTGATAGCGGCGCCGGTGGCTTTTCTTGCGGCGCGCAACACGACGCCGCGTCTGCCGATTCCTGCCGGGTTGGCGCGCATGATCCCGGGCCCTTTGCGCAATGTGCTGCTGGTCGTGAC
>JALWTJ010000127.1 GCA_027082895.1 Hyphomicrobiales bacterium
CGTTGTCTACGGTTCCGGCGAAATTGCCTGGGCACCCGGCGGTGGGTTCACCTCCTCCATCGGTGGCGAATTCTACGGCAACGGCGCTTACAGCGTGAAGTTCAAGGCTGCCAAAGACTTCGAATAATCGCCTGACTAGACACCTGAATGTATTCGGCCCGGAATGCTCAAGCGTTCCGGGTCGTTTTCTTTTTGCCAGCCGCACGAAAAAATGCCGCATCTTTCAATCTGAAAACCCTGCTTCCCCATTGCAGTTTTGCGCCCGGTTCGGCAAAACTGTCCCCCGACAGGATCTGGTCGGCCGGGAAACATACGCGTGAACATCAGCACCAAAGACCTCCATTCGTCGCGGCCATTTGACATGCCGGAAATCTGCCCGCTCGGTGATAACGCATTGCTCGTACGTCATGCTGCTGCACTTTCAGAGCAGGCCAACCGGCGTGCGATTGCCGGAGCGCGGATATTGCGCAGGGCGGAAATCGCCGGGGTCATGGAAATCTGTCCTTCCCTGGTCTCGATACTTGTTCGATATGACCCGCGGCAGACGGATTATTTCACCCTTTCCAACCATGTGGCATTGGCCCTGTCCCGCAAAAAGGCAACGGACGAGCAAGCGGCGCGTTCCTTTGTACTGAACGTGATCTATGGCGGCAGCAACGGCCCGGACCTGGAAGATGCTGCCCAATTGTGCGACCTGACCCCAAGGGAATTTATCACGGCCCATGCCAGCGCTACTCTCAGGGTACTGGCCACCGGCTTTGCCCCCGGTTTCGTTTATTGTGGCATGCACGCGCAAAGGCTGACTGTGCCCCGCCGCACCACCCTGCACCCCGAAATTCCGGCAGGCGCGGTCATCTTTGCCGCCGGACAGACGGCCCTGACCGGCACCCCGGTACCCACGGGCTGGCATGTGATCGGGCGAACGGACTTTCGCAATTTTGATCCGCACAATACCCCTCCCGTAATCCTTGAGGCAGGGGACAAAATTACATTCAACCCCGTGGAACATTTCGGATGACCCGGCTCGAAATCCTGCAGGCCGGTCCCCTGACATCTATTCAGGACAAGGGGCGTTTCGGTGCCCTTGCCTATGGCATCTCCGCATCCGGCCCCATGGACAGAGGCGCCTATGATGCTGCCGGCGACATGCTGAGCTTCGCCGGACGAACTCCGGGGGAGGGAGCCCTGGAATTTGTTGCCGCGCGTCTGGAAATTGCCGTGCGGGAAGGGGAGGTCACCATGGCTCCCTGTGGCGGCACCTTTTCCCTTTCTGTCAATTCCCGCTCCATGCCCTGGAGCAAACCCGTAACATTGCGGCAGGGGGACCATCTTGTCATCACCCCGGGCCCGACGGGGAATTACGGCATCCTGCGCTTTGATCAGGAGATGGATATCCCTTCTGTTCTGGGCAGCCTTTCCACCAACACCAAGGCGGGTTTGGGAGGACTGGAGGGACGCCCCTTGCGCAACGGTGACATGGTGCCAATGGTGCCGGTTGCCGGCCCTGCCCATGCCGGAAAAGGCGGGCAGGGCGCTCCGCGTCACCGGGAAGACGCGACAGGGCCGCTGCGCATCATATGGGGATTGCACGCCCCCCTTTTTCCGGCGCGCCAGAAAAACGCCTTCCTGAAAAGCACTTTTCAAATATCCCGTTTCCTGGACAGGATGGGGGTGCAGTTGCAGGACAGCGCCGGCATTTTTGCAGATACCCGAAGCCTGTCCCTCGTCTCGGACCCGGTGGTTGCCGGGGACATCCAGATATTGGGCAATGGAACGCCGGTGGTGCTGATGCGTGACCACCAGCCTACCGGGGGCTATCCCCGCATTGCCACCATCATCAGCCCGGACCTGGATCGCTTTGCCCAAATGCGCCCCGGCAGCGACGTG
>JALWTJ010000128.1 GCA_027082895.1 Hyphomicrobiales bacterium
TCCGAAATGACCGAATGACGCTGCGAAAAGGTACCCCGCTCGCAATCCTGCCCGCTCAGCCGGACCGGGTGCCCCTCCGTCACCAGGGAACCGAAGGCCAGCGCCTCGGCGGTAGCCCAGTCAATGCCTTCGCCCTTTTCGATGATGGCGGCACGGTTCTTCAGGAAACGCTGGATGGTGCGGTGTACATCCATCTTTTCCGGCACCTGAACAAGCTTCCTGCCGATCTCGGTCAGCCGGGCCGTGTCAACGCCGGTATTGCCCCGCCGTGCCCCTTCCAGCTCCGCTGCCTTGAGCTTTTTCCACGCCCCATCCAGCCAGTCTGCCTTGTTGGGCCGGTAACTCTGCCCGCCGGCAAATTCCTCCTCCAGATGGGCGCGCCAGTCCGCCTTCATCTTTTCCACTTCATCCCGGGTAACCACCCCTTCGCCGATCAGCTTTTCGGCATAGATTTCCAGCGTGGTCTTGTGTGCGCGAATGCGCTTGTACATCAGGGGCTGGGTAAAGGACGGCTCGTCTCCCTCATTGTGACCAAAGCGGCGATAACAGAACATGTCGATCACCACCGGCTTGCCGAACAATTGCCGGTACTCGATGGCCACCTTGGCAGCAAAGACCACCGCCTCGGGATCGTCCCCGTTCACATGGAACACCGGTGCCTCGATCATCTTGGCCACATCGGTGGGATAGGGAGAGGACCGGGACGAAATGGGCGACGTGGTAAAGCCGATCTGGTTGTTGACCACGAAATGAATGGACCCCCCGGTCCGATGGCCCTTCAGGCCGGACAGGCCGAAACATTCTGCAACGACCCCCTGCCCGGCAAAGGCGGCATCCCCATGCAGCAACAGGGGCAGCACCACCTTGCGATCCGTCTCGGTGGTATCCATGACGAAACGGCCATCCACGGCACTGTGCTGGTCCTGCTTGGCCCGTGCCTTGCCCAGCACCACCGGATCCACGATCTCCAGATGGCTGGGATTGGCCGTCAGGGACAGGTGCACCTTGTTGTCGTCAAACTGGCGATCCGAGGATGCACCCAGATGATATTTCACATCCCCCGACCCCTCCACATCTTCCGGATAATAGGCACCGCCCTTGAATTCATGGAACAGCGCCCGATGCGGCTTGCCCATCACCTGCGTCAGAACGTTGAGACGGCCCCGGTGCGGCATGCCCAGAACAATGTCCTTCACCCCAAGCGCGCCGCCATGTTTGATGATCTGCTCCATGGCCGGAATGAGACTTTCCCCGCCATCGAGCCCGAACCGCTTGGTGCCGGTATATTTGACGTCGAGGAATTTTTCGAACCCTTCCGATTCCACCAGCTTGTTCAGGATGGCCTTCTTGCCCTCCCGGGTGAAGGCAATTTCCTTATCCGGCCCCTCGATCCGCTCCTGCAACCAGCCCTTGGCCTTGGGATCGGATATGTGCATGAACTCGACACCAAGGGTCGAACAATAGGTGCGCCGCAAGATGGATACCATCTGCGGAATGGTCGCATATTCCAGCCCCAGATAGTAATCGATGAATATGGAGCGTTCGAAATCGCTCTCCTCGAACCCGTAGCTGCGCGGATCCAGTTCCGGCGCATCGGCCACATCCCTCATCTTGAGCGGGTCAAGATCCGCATGAAGATGCCCGCGCATGCGATAGGCCCGGATCATCATGATGGCACGAATGGAATCGTGGGCCGCCTGATTGACCTCGTCAACGGAAACTTTCTTGCCGCTGTCGGCGGCCTTTTCAATGGCTGCCCGCCCGGACTTTTCCGCCAGCCGGTCCCAGTCGCCGTCCAGCGCCGCCACCGTTTCGTCCCGAGGCAGGCGGGGCCAGTCCTTTCGCTTCCAGCTTGCGCCCGCTGCCTCCGATTTCACATCACCCGGCTTGTCGCCAAGGGAGGCGAAAAAGCCCCGCCAGGTCTCATCCACGCTTTCCGGGTCGTCCTCGAAACGTGCATAAAGATCCTCCACATAGGAGGCATTGCCCCCGTAAAGGAAGGAAGTGAGCAAGAACGTTTCGTTCTTTTCCTGTCGTGTCATGATGTTCCCAAAAAGAATGCGCAACAAACGCAATCTTCCCTTTTCAGCCTGTCCGCACCGTTCCGGAAACCTCGGAATATCCCGTTTGTTCCGCCATGTTCCTGTTCATCCCGATGGGCTCCGAACAGGACATTCCAACTGTTTTGTCAGTCTTGAGTAAGCATTTTGTTAACGATGATTGCAGGCAGAACAAGGCATGCGCCCATTCCGGTTTCAATCCTCTTTACGTTCCCGTGATGCCAAATTGATGATGTGCACCCCCTCCGTGCCACCATCTTCTACCTGTTGAGAAGGCCCACCAGCGCCTCACCGATCTTTGCCGGCGACCGGGCCACCGCGATGCCGGCCGCCTCCATGGCCGCGATCTTGTCTTCGGCCCCCCCCTTGCCGCCGGAAATGACCGCCCCCGCATGCCCCATGGTCCGCCCCTTGGGCGCCGTCAGGCCGGCAATGAACCCGGCAACCGGTTTCGAACGGCCCCGCTTTGCCTCATCGATCAGGAACTGGGCCGCATCCTCTTCTGCCGAGCCGCCAATTTCCCCGATCATTACCATGGAGGTTGTTTCCTCGTCGGCAAGAAACATCTCGAGCACATCGATGAATTCGGTCCCCTTGACCGGATCCCCGCCAATGCCCACGGCCGTGGTCTGGCCCAGCCCGGCATTTGTGGTCTGGAACACCGCCTCATAGGTCAGCGTGCCGCTGCGCGAAACGATCCCCACCGATCCCTTCTTGAAGATATTGCCCGGCATGATGCCGATCTTGCATTCCTCGGGGGTCAGCACGCCAGGACAGTTCGGCCCGATCAGCCGCGAATTGGATTTCTCCAGCCGCGCCTTCACCTTGACCATGTCCAACACCGGCACACCCTCGGTAATGGCCACGATCAGATCCATTTCCGCATCAATCGCCTCGATGATCGCCGCAGCCGCCCCGGCCGGGGGGACATAGATCACGCTGGCCGTAGCCCCGGTGGCTTCCTTGCCCTCGGCCACGGTAGCAAAGATGGGCAATTCTTCCCCGTTGCTTCCCACCCATTTCTGACCGCCCTTTTTGGGATGCGTTCCCCCCACCATCCTGGTACCGAAATAGGCAAGGGCCTGCTCCGTGTGGAAGGTTCCGGTCTTGCCGGTCAGCCCCTGTACCAGCACCCTGGTATCCGAATTTACAAGAATAGACATATGAAAAACAGCTCCGGTTGCAGCTATGTTCCGGACCAGGCCGGAACGGGTTGAACGCCCTGAAGAAGAACGCCGGCCTTTTGTCGGCCAGAAATTTTACCGACCAAGAATTTTCATGATCTGGTAACTGAAGGTATCCGCATTGTTATAGGCATGAATGAAAATGGAAGGGTTGGGACTGTCCTGCCAGGTACCATAGACTTCCTGTCCGATGGTCTTGGTTTCGCCCCTGAGCCGCGAAGGATCATTTATCGGGGCCAGACTGAAACGCACCTCGGGATCGGACATGGAAACGACACAATAGCCGATGGATGGACCCGGATAGGTTTCCATATATCCCCAGATATACGCCGCACCGACCCCGGCATATTCCCTTTTACCTGATATTTCCTTGTAGTAAGGCGCATTGCCGATCTCGCGGTCCACGACCGGGTTCCAGCCCTCCTGCCTGAGCTGGCTCAGCACCGCCGGATCATTGTTGACCACCCGACCGCACAGGCGAATGGCATCCTCCAGCACCCGATCAGCAATCGATGAGGATTCCTCCCCGTTTGCCCCTGATGATGGCGGGCGCCCACTCTTGGTCTTTGCCTGGACCGGCGCAAGCGCCAGCAACGCCACAACACTTCCTGCCACCAACAGTCTGATCAACGCCACAAGCCCGTCTCCCCGTTATTTCTTGCAAACAACGCGCACCGCAAGGTCCAGGATGTGTCCCACACCTGCCCGCTACCCCTCCTTGCGAACCGCTGCCACGATCTTTTGCGCCGCGTCATCCAGATCATCCGCGGAAATGACGTTGAGATCCGAATTGTCGATCAGCGCCTGCCCTTCCTGAACCTTGGTGCCTTCCAGCCGTACGACCAGCGGCACGTTCAGGCCGATTTCCTTGACCGCCTGCAGAACGCCTTCCGCGATCACGTCACAGCGCATGATGCCACCGAAAATATTGACCAGAATGCCCTTCACATGGGGATCCGACGTGATGATCTTGAAGGCCGCGGTCACCTTTTCCACCGTGGCCCCGCCCCCCACATCAAGGAAGTTGGCCGGTTTCTCTCCATAAAGCTTGATGATATCCATGGTGGCCATGGCCAGCCCGGCCCCGTTGACCATGCAGCCAATGGTTCCATCCAGCGCGATATAGGCCAGGTCATACTTGCCCGCCTCGATTTCCTTTTCGTCCTCTTCACTAAGATCGCGAAGAGATTGCAGTTCCGGATGCCGGAACAGGGCATTGTTGTCAAAGCTGACCTTTGCATCCAGCACCGCCAGATGCCCCTTGCCCGTTACCACCAGCGGATTGATTTCCAGAAGGCTCATATCCTTGTCCCAGAAGGCCTTGTAGAGCAGCGGGAACAGTTCGTGACCGTCATCCCGCGCCACCCCCTCAAGGGCCAGCGCATCGCACAACCTGTCGCAATCCTCCTTCGTGACCCCTGCATCCGGGTCAATGTCGATGGTGTGGATCTTTTCCGGGGTCCGGGCGGCAACGCCCTCGATATCCATTCCCCCTTCCGTGGAGGCAACGAAACTGACCCGCCCCGTCTCCCGGTTGACCAGCACCGACAGGTAGAGTTCACGCGCAATATCCGCCCCATCCTCGATATAGAGACGATTGACCTGCTTGCCCGCCGGACCGGTCTGCTTGGTCACCAGCGTGTTGCCCAGCATCTCGGAGGCAAACGCCACCACCTCGTCAATGGATTTGGCGAGCCGCACACCCCCCAGCGCATCCGGCCCCAGTTCCTTGAACCGACCCTTGCCCCGGCCACCGGCATGAATCTGGCTCTTGACCACATAGACAGGCCCGGGAAGCGCCGTTGCCGCCGCCATGGCTTCCTTGGCATCAAAAATGGCAACCCCGTCCGCCACCGGCGCGCCGAATTCCTTGAGCAGCGCCTTGGCCTGGTGTTCATGAATGTTCATTTGCCTGCGGACCCCTTCCTGATGGACCTTGTCGTTATCTGATCTGCGCCTATTTCAAGCGGGGCGCAATGTCTTTGCAGGCGGAAATGAGCCCTTCCACCGCGTTGACCGACTTGTTGAACTGGCTGTGCTCGGTACGGTTCAGGTTGATCTCGACCACCCGTTCGACACCTGCCGCACCAATTACCACCGGCACGCCCACATAGACTCCCTTGACCCCGTATTCCCCCTTGAGGAAAGCCGCGCAGGGCAGAACGCGCTTCTTGTCCTTGAGATAGGATTCAGCCATGGCAATGGCCGCGGTTGCCGGGGCGTAAAAGGCCGACCCGGTCTTCAGAAGACCCACGATCTCGGCCCCTCCATCCCGGGTGCGCTGCACGATCGCGTCCAGCCGGTCCTTCTTCAGCCACCCCATCTTGACCATGTCGGTCAGCGGAATGCCCGCCACCGTCGAATAACGGGGCAGGGGCACCATGGTATCCCCATGCCCGCCCATGACAAAGGCATTCACATCCTCGATGGAAACACCCAGTTCCTCGGCAATGAAATGGGAAAAACGCGAACTGTCCAGCACCCCGGCCATGCCCACCACATGGGATGTCGGCAGCCCCGAAAAACGCTGCAGGGCCCACACCATGGCATCCAGCGGATTGGTAATGCAGATCACGAACGCATCGGGAGCATATTTGGCGATCCCTGCCCCCACCTGTTCCATGACCTTGAGATTGATTTCCAGAAGATCATCCCGGCTCATACCCGGCTTGCGCGGCACCCCTGCCGTCACGATGATCACATCGGCCCCGGCAATATCCTTGTATTCCGACGTTCCCGAAATGGCCGCATCATAGCCGCTTTCCGGCGCGCTCTGGGAAAGGTCGAGCGCCTTGCCCTGCGGCACCCCGTCCGCAATATCGAAAAGCACCACATCTCCCAGATCCTTGAGTGCTGCCAGATGTGCCAGTGTGCCACCGATCTGACCGGCACCGATCAATGCTATTTTTTTGCGGGCCATGGTGAAATTCCTGTGATTTGTTGTCTGAAAATTGCCTGCCGAATCAATAAACCTGTCCCTGTCCCGGTGCAAGCCAAACCGCCATTTTCGGCTCAGGGGCTAAGCAGAATTACGCAATCGGTCATTTCCCGCTTCCCCCGTCCCCGGATCACGATCTGCAAGTGATTTTCTCAACGTTCCACCGTTTCCGGCGGCGCTCCCGCCGGATTGCGTGCCTGCGCCAGATAGGCTTCCGACTCCATTTCCGCCAGCCGGGACAGGGTGCGGTGGAACGCAAACAGTACCCCGTCCGGCCCCGCCAACCGGTCCAGCGATACGGCAAATCCGGCCACCAGCGTCACCCCGCGATCATAAAGCGTATCAATCAGCGCGATGAAACGGCGCATGCCCTCCCCATGCGCCCTGTCGAACATGGGAATCGCTTCCACCATAACGGTATGAAACCTGTGTGATATGGCCAGATAATCCCGGGCGCCCAGGGGCTGTTCGCACAATTCACCATAGGTAAAGCGCGCCACCCCCATCGCCGCCCGCGGAACCGGTATGATGCGCCCCAGTACCTGAATTTCCGTTGCTTCCCCCTCGATGCCCCCGGTCAGCACCAGCCAATGAGCATCAAGCTCCCCTGCCAGCCGTTCCGGATCACCAAAATGATAGACCGGCTGGCGCGACAGACGTCCCAGTCGGTAGTCACGGCGCGCTCCAAGGTGCACCACCGTGCAATGCTCCTTCAGAATCTGAATGAAGGGCAGGAAAAGATCCCGGTTCAACCCGTCCCTGTAAAGATCATCGGGCGCCACGTTCGAAGTGGCCACCACCACGATTCCCTTGGCAAAAATCCGCTCGAACACCCGGCCCAGCAACATGGCATTGGTAATGTCCGAAACGTGAAATTCATCGAAACACAGCAGCCGGTCCGCCCCCGTCAGCCGATCCACCGCCTGCCGGATCAGATCCCCCTGCTCCATGCCACGCCCGGAATTCCGGCCCCCGTCCTGTCGTATCTGCCCGATGGCATCGTGCAACTCATCCATGAAGGCGTGGAAATGCACCCGCCTTTTTCCCGGAATCCGGACCCGGGAGAAGAACATGTCCATCAACATGGTCTTGCCCCGCCCCACATCCCCCCAGATGTAAAGACCCTTCAGCGATGGCCGAACCGGGCCCGAAACGCGCTGCAACAGCGCTCCCAGCGCCATGCGAGGCCGTTTCCCCGCTTCCAGTTGCACGGCCAGTGCCTCCAGCTGCTCGCCAAGCGCCCGCTGCGCATCATCCGGAACAAGGGCACCGCGCGCCGCAAGTTCCTCGATCTCTTTGCCAATATCCGTAATGATTCCGGCCTGCCCCCGCGCGCTCAGCCCACCATGGAAATGCCCTGGCCACCCGCAAGGGTGCCGATGAACCGGTTGCCACTCTTCAGAACCGTGCCGATCAGCTGGCCGCTATTGTTGAAGAACTGCACCTGGGTTCCGGCAAGCTTCCACGACGCCACCTGTGCTAGAACCGAAATGGAACAGTTGGGCGCCGATGCCCGGTAACGGTCGGTCCCCTGCTTGGTGGTCTGG
>JALWTJ010000129.1 GCA_027082895.1 Hyphomicrobiales bacterium
GGAACCGCCGGTAACACGGGAATCGGCCTGTCGCTGGTGGCCAACGCCATGGGGTTCAAGACGGTTATCGTCATTCCCGAAACCCAGTCCGAAGAAAAGAAGGATGCCCTGCGGCTGAACGGGGCACGTCTGCTCGAGGTTCCGGCAGTTCCCTACAGAAACCCGAACAATTACATCAAGGTGTCGCAACGATTGGCGAAAAGGCTTGCCGCCGAGCTTCCCGAAGGAGCCATCTGGGCCAACCAGTTCGACAATGTGGCCAACCGCATGGCCCATATCGAGGGAACGGCGCCGGAAATCCTGCGGCAGACCGACGGCCGGATCGACGGTTTCATCTGTGCGGCGGGCACCGGAGGTACCATCGGGGGCGTTTCCCTGGCCCTGAAAGCCCATGACAAGAATATCCGGATCGGCCTTGCCGACCCGGAAGGGGCCGCCCTCTTTTCCTACTACACCACCGGCGAACTGGCATCGTCCGGCTCCTCCATAACGGAAGGGATCGGACAGGGGCGGATCACGGGCAATCTGGAGGGGGTTGAAATCGACCATGCCTACCAGATTGCGGACAGCGAGGCGCTCGAGATCCTGTTCGACCTGCTGCAGCACGAGGGCTTGTGCCTTGGTGGCTCCAGCGGCATCAATATTGCCGGGGCCATCCGCCTGGCGCGAGAGCTGGGACCGGGCAAGACCATCGTCACCATACTGGCCGACTATGGGAACCGGTACCAGTCCAAGTTGTACAATCCGGCATTCCTGAAGGAAAAATCCCTGCCGGTGCCCGAATGGCTGGACACGGCCGGCGGTGCAGACCTTGCAGCAATGCTGCGTGCGGCCATGGAAGCGGATGCGGAGCAATAACAGCAATGAGCGTTTCCACCGAATTCACGTTCCGCAGTCAATCCTATCTGCGCACACTGGATGCGCGTGTGGTTGCGGTCGCCCCGGACGGGGCGGTGGAACTGGACCGGACGATATTTTACGGCCAATCGGGTGGGCAGCCGGGGGACAGCGGATTTCTGGAACTGGCGGACGGTTCGCGCATCCGGATCGCCAACGCCGTGCACCCGGGGGACCGGGGGCGCATTGCCCACCTTGCTGCCGATACCGACCGGTTGCCGCAGCCGGGGGACACGGTCACCTGCCATATTGACTGGGAGCGGCGGCACCGGCTGATGCGCATGCACACGGCGCTGCACCTTCTTTCAGTCGTGTTCCCGTTTCCCGTAACCGGGGGCGCCATCGGCGAAGAAAAAAGCCGCCTGGATTTCGACATGCCCGCGATCCCCGACAATCTTCTGGACCTGCAGGAGGCATTGAACCGGCACATTGCTCAGGACCATGGTGTGCACGAGGAATGGATCTCTGACGCGGAACTTGCAGCGCAACCGGAACTGGTCAAGACGATGAAGGTCAAGCCCCCGATGGGACAGGGCAAGGTACGCCTGATCCGTATCGGTGAGGGTGCGCAGACGGTGGATCTGCAACCCTGCGGGGGAACCCATGTGGCCCGGACCGGAGAAATCGGACCGGTGCGCATTGGCAAGATCCAGAAAAAGGGCAAGCAGAATCGACGTGTCTATCTTCACCTGGCGGGGGAAACGACCTGAAAACGGATTGAAGGAGAAACATGATGGGGGCCCAATCTCCCTTTGTCAGCACCGACTGGCTGAGGGAAAATCTGAGTGCGCCGGAGGTGCGCGTGGTGGATGCCACATGGTACCTTCCCAACGACGCGCGCGATGCGCGCGCCGAATATGCGCAACGCCACATCCCCGGCGCGGTCTATTTCGATCTTGATCGCATTGCGGACACGACAAGCGACCTTCCCCACATGGTGGCCCCTCCGGACGTGTTTGCGGACAAGGTGGGGGAACTTGGCATCCGGGATACCAATACCATTGTCATCTATGACGCTCCCGGCCTGTTTTCCGCCGCCAGGGTATGGTGGAATTTTCACATAATGGGGGCGCAGAACTGTTTCGTGCTCAAGGGGGGACTTAACCGCTGGATGGCCGAGGGCCACCCGGTGACCAATCAGCCGGCAACGCCGGCCCGGGTTCCCTTCAATGCGCGGTTTGCCGACACGAAAGTCATCAACCAGGCGCAAATTCAGACGCTTTTGAGAACACCGGATATCCGGGAAAAGTTTCAGTTCGTGGACCTCAGGCCCTCCATGCGCTTTGCCGGGCTGGAGGAAGAACCGCGCCCCGGCGTGCGCAGCGGGTACATGCCCGGCAGCATCAACCTGCCCTATTCGGACCTGATCGAGGGGGACCAGCTTTGTGAACCCGAACAGCTTCTGGAACGAATCAGAGCCGCCGGAATCGATCCGGAAAAGCCCCTCATTGCCAGTTGCGGGTCCGGGGTGACGGCCCCCATTCTCTGCCTGGCACTGGCTGAACTGGGCATCAATGCCATGCACGTTTATGACGGATCATGGGCGGAATGGGCGGCGCAGAACGACAACCCGGTTCTGGGGGCCGATGGCAATCCGGTTCCCGCTGTGGCCGGCGCAACGGAAACATGACGGCCGGTTGCTGAAGGAAAGCATGCCGGGCAGGCCCATCGGCAAGCGGCCCGAAAGCTGCCAATAATGTGCCGCATGCATATCAGCGGATGGGAGGAGCGTAAAGCAGGCCGCCCTGGGACCACAGGGCATTGGGTCCGCGCAGCATGGCGGCCCCGGTCTGGGCCCCAAAATGCCGCTCAAAGATTTCCCCGTAATTGCCCACCGAAGCGATCACGGTGGCCATCCAGTCCGGTTTCAGGCCAAGGGGCTTGCCGAAATCCTGTTCCAGCCCCAGCAGCCGCCGTATGGCCGGGGTATGGGCGGACATCATGGATTGCAGGTTGAGGGAGTTGACCCCCAGTTCTTCCGCGTTGATCAGGGTGAAGATGGTCCAGCGCACGATGTCGGCCCACTGGTCATCTCCTTCCCGCACCGTGGGACCAAAAGGGGATTTGGAAATGTATTCGGGCATGATCCGGTGTTTGGAAGGATCCGGCAAGGAACGGCGCAGGGACTGCAGGAAACTGACGGGGCCTGCTACCGCATCGCAGCGCCCGGCGGCGTAGGCAATGGACAGGTCGTCCAGTTCCTCATAGATCAGTTCCCGGTATTCGGCCTGATTGGCGAAGAAGAACTTGCGGATATTGTCCCGGGCATCCCCCGAATCGATGACGCACACGGTCACGTCCGTCAATTCGAAGGCGGACACGATTCCCTTGTCGGCGGAAACGAGAAAAGACTGGCCATCGAAAAAGCTCGTCGTGACATAACGGGCGCCATAGCGCACGTCGCGCTCCATGGTCCAGGAAGCATTGCGCGACACCACATCAATGTCGCCATCCTGCAACTGGGCGAAGCGGGAATAGCCCGGCAACAGCCGGAATTCGACAAGGTCGGCATCTCCCAGGGTGGCCGCCGCTATCGCCCGGCAGATATCCACGTCAAACCCGGTCCAGACACCGTTTTCATCCTGACTGGAAAAACCATCAAGCGAGTCGCTCGCCGCGCAGATCAGGAACCCCCGTTCGCGCACCTTTTCCAGGGTCTGGGCCAATGCACCGGAAACGGGCAATATTGCCAGCACCAGGACAAGAAAAAGAAGGAGTCCGCCGCTTGATGCCATAAGGCCGTGGCGCGTCTGGGGTTTCCTGTCAGGCCGAGCAACGCCGCCTGCTGCAATAATGCCCATAGTAAAAAACTGCGCCACGGCGATATCAACCCGACTCTACTTCTGTGCCACGCCCGTTGCCGGCCTCCGGAATCTGATCATGAAAATCAGGAAACGCGCATGGTCATCTGTTATACCCCGCCTGTGGATTGTGCGGTTTCTGGCGGATCAGGTCAAGCATTCCCGTGCTCGACCGCGGGAAAAAATAGCCTGTCAGCAGCGTGCAGTACCGCATCACAAGTGGAGGGCGAATCCAACTGCACATCATGCACACGCGCCGCATATGAACGCGGCACCGCCCCGGTCAGGGGGTGCCACGAGTTTCCGTATTCGACAGGCCAGCGGCGAGCCGCCTGTTCAGCATTGCCTGCAATCAGTGCAGAATCTGCGACAGGAAGAGCTTCGTGCGTTCGTGCTGGGGATTGTCGAAGAAGTTTTCCGGATCGTTCTGCTCGATGATCTGGCCCTGATCCATGAACATCACGCGGTTGGCCACCTGACGGGCAAAGCCCATTTCATGGGTAACGCACAGCATGGTCATGCCATCTTCGGCAAGCTTGACCATCACGTCCAGCACTTCCTTGATCATTTCGGGATCAAGGGCCGATGTAGGCTCGTCAAACAGCATGATTTCCGGGTTCATGCACAGGGAGCGGGCAATGGCCACGCGCTGCTGCTGGCCACCGGAAAGCTGGCCGGGATATTTGTCCGCCTGCTCCGGAATCTTGACTCTTTCCAGATAGTGCATGGCGGTTTCCTCGGCCTCGGCCTTGGGAATCTTGCGTACCCAGATCGGTGCCAGGGTCAGGTTCTGCATGATGGTCAGGTGGGGGAACAGGTTGAAGTGCTGGAACACCATGCCCACTTCACGACGCACCTCGTCGATCTTCTTCAAATCGTTGGTCAACTCGATTCCGTTGACCACGATATGGCCCTGCTGGTGCTCTTCCAGCCGGTTGATGCAACGGATAAGGGTCGACTTGCCCGATCCTGAAGGACCGGCAATAACGATCCGTTCGCCCTTCATCACCTTGAAGTTGATGTCCTTGAGCACGTTGAATTCACCGTACCACTTGGCCATGTTGGTGATCTCGACCGCAACTTCGGTCTCCGATACCTTCATTTTCGGTTTTGCTGACTCGGTCATGACCAACTCCTAATTCTTGTGACCCGTGTCCAGACGTTTCTCCATGTACTGGGAATATCGGGACATAGTGAAAGTGAAAATCCAAAAGACGATGGCGGCGAAGAAGAAGCCGGTCACCGGCACCGTTGGTGCGGACCATGTGGATGTGGTTGTACCTGCCTTCACCGCGCCAAGCAGATCAAACAGGCCGACGATGGACACCAGCGTGGTATCCTTGAACAGACCGATGGAATTGTTCACGATACCCGGAATGACCATCTTGAGCGCCTGGGGCAGAATGATCAGGGACGTTGCCTTGACATAGTTCAGCCCCAGAGCATCGGCGGCTTCATATTGCCCCTTGGGGATGGCCTGCAGACCACCGCGCACAACCTCGGCCGTATAGGCGGCGGTGAACAGGGTCACCCCTACCAGGGCCCGCACCAGCTTGTCGAAATTGGTACCCGCCGGCAGGAACAGGGGCAGCATGACCGAGGCCATGAACAGCACCGTGATCAGGGGAACGCCGCGCCACAGTTCGATGAACACCACGCAGACGGAACGTACCAGCGGCATGTTCGAGCGTCGTCCCAGTGCCAGCAACACGCCCAGCGGAAAAGAGGCCACGATGCCGGTGGTGGCCACCACCAGCGTCAGCATCAGTCCGCCCCACTTTTCGGTGGGCACTTCGGCCAGACCGGTAAAGCCGGCCCCGTACAGAAGGAAGAAGGTGACAACGGGAAAGACGAACAGGAACAGGATGCCCGATATCATCTTGCCCGGGATCTTCGGAGTTGCCAGCGCCACCAGCAGAACAGCGCCAATGGCAAACACCAGATTGGGCCGCCAATACTCTTCGGACGGATAAAATCCGTAGATGAAGAAATTGAACCGGTTGGCAATATAGGGCCAGCAGGCACCGGCATCGGGAACGCGGCAATCCTTGCCCTCGGTGCCCTCCCATATGGCATTGGCAAAGGCAAATTCGTAGACCAACGAGGCCAGGGAATAAACGATATAAAGGGCGATGGCGGTCAGAATGATATTGCCAAAGGAACTGAACAGGTTCGTGCGCAACCACCCGATGACACCAGTCGTGCTTGGCGGGGGCGGCAGATCCTTGACAATTTCCTTGCGCACATAGGCGACAGAACCAACTTTTTCTTCAGACATGGTTTTTCTCCTACCGCTCGGTCAGCGCAATGCGCGCATTGAACCAGTTCATGAACGCTGAAGTGATCAGGGACAGGGACAGGTAGATGAGCATGGTGATCAGCACCACTTCCACCGCCTGGCCGGTCTGGTTCAGGGTGGTTCCCATGAACACGCTCACCAGATCGGGGAAACCGACGGCAACGGCAAGTGACGAGTTCTTGGTCAGGTTCAGATATTGGGATGTCAGGGGCGGCACGATGACGCGCATGGCCTGCGGGATAACCACGAGATTGAGCCGGTCCGTCTCCTTCAGACCCAGGGCCTGAGCCGCTTCGGACTGGCCCCGCGGCACCGCCAGAATGCCGGCCCGGACGATTTCGGCGATGAAGGTCGCGGTGTAGAGCACCAATGCCCACAATACGGCAATCAGTTCAGGGGGAATGTGCAGGCCGCCCTTGAAATTGAACCCCTTGAGTTGGGGCAGATCAAAGGTCAGGGACTGCCCGGTAGCGATCCATGCTACCGCCGGCAGAAGAACGATCATGGCAATGCTGATCAGCCCGGCGGGCGGGCGCACACCGGTTTCGTCCTGCCGCTTGTGGGCCCATTTGAACACGATGACGGAAGCGATGATGGCGACGGCCAGTGCAATCCAGACGATCCCGAACCCTTCGGAAAACACCGGGCCGGGAAAGAACAGGCCGCGCTTGTTGAAGAAAATGTCCAGCGGCAAGGGAATGCTCTGCTTCACGTTGGGCAGCAGGGCGAGAACGCCGAAATACCAGAAGAACATCTGCAGCAGCAAAGGAATGTTGCGCAATGTCTCCACATAGGCCGTGGCCAGCCGCGCAATGACCCAGTTCGAGGAAAGGCGCGCGATACCCAGGGTAAAGCCCCAGATGGTTGCCAGCACGATACCGATGGCGGAAACAAGCAAAGTGTTGAGGAACCCGACCTGAAGCGCCTGCCAGAATGTGGAGGAACGGCTGTAGTCGATCAGGTGAAAATTGATGTCGAACCCGGAAATATTGTTCAGGAACGCAAAACCCGTGCGGATGTTCTGCCGGGCCATGTTGTCGGTCAGGTTGCCCCAGATATAGGAGCCGAACCAGACGACCGCCACCAGCAACGCGACCTGGTAGAAAATGGCGCGGGCCTTGGGATCGTAGAACAAAGAGGCCTTTGCAGGCGCGTCCTGACTTGCGGGGGGCACGCTGTCAGAAGAAACATTGTCAGCAGACATATCCAGATGTCCTTCCTGGCAGTTGAAATTCGAAAAACTTGTCGTGGCATGCCGATTTCAGCGGCACCGACCCGTCAGCGCCCTTCGTGAACGCAGGCACCGTTGAACGGAAACGGAAAACTGAAAAAATCCGGTCGCCACATACAAAATTCCCGGAGGTTTGACCCTCCGGGAACAGTCGTGTCGCAATTAGCGGATCGGGGGGCCGTACTGAATGCCACCCTGGGTCCACAGCGCGTTGATGCCGCGTGCGATACCGATGTCGGTGTTGGGACCAACATGGCGTTCATACATTTCGCCATAGTTGCCCAGAGCCTTGATGATCCGGTATCCCCAGTCGTTGGAAACGCCGATGGCTTCACCGAAGGTGCCTTCAACGCCCAGCAGACGCTTGATGGCGGGGTTGTCCGAAGCCAGCATGTCGTCAACGTTGGCCTGAGTCACGCCCAGTTCTTCAGCGTTAAGCAGCAGGAAGTAGACCCAGCGGTTCAGGTTGAACCAGCCATCATCACCCTGACGAACGGAG
>JALWTJ010000130.1 GCA_027082895.1 Hyphomicrobiales bacterium
ACATTCCCCTGTCCGTGGTGGCCACGGACTTCAACACCTGGCATCAGGTAGTGTTCCATGATGGGGAACTCAGAAGCGCCATTGCCGCCTCGATAGCCATTCCCTCCATCTTCAAGCCGATGGTCTTTTGCGGCCGGACCCTGATCGATGGCAGCGTGGTCGATCCCCTGCCCCTGGACGTGGCAGCCCGCGGTGCCGACATTCTGGTGGGGGTGGATGTCAACGGCTCCCCCGCCGATACGCAGGGAAAGACCGATCCTTCCTTTCTGGATGTGGGGCTGGGTTCGGCCCAGATCATGATGCACGGGCTGATTTCCCACACCCTGGCCGCCTATCCGCCCGACGTCTATGTGCGCCCGCAGGTCAAGCCGTTCGGCGCGCTGGAATTCTGGCGGGTGCGGGAAATCGTGGAAAGCGGGGAACAGGACAAGGACATGTTCAAGCGGCAGCTTGAAGCGGCAATGGAAAACTTCACCGCCGGGCGGCAAAAAAGGCCCTGAGCAGGTCCCGGGAGGCACTGGCGCCGATGCCCCCGATGATCTCGGGCCGGTGATGGCAGGAGGGATGATCGAAGAAGCAGACCCCGTTTTCCACCGCCCCGGCCTTTGTGTCCTCGGCGCCGAAATAAAGGCGGCGCAGGCGGGCATGGGCAATGGCCCCGGCACACATGGCGCAGGGCTCCAGGGTCACATAGAGGTCACAGCCGGTCAGCCGTTCGGTTTCCAGATGCCCGCAGGCGGCGCGGATGGCGGCAATCTCGGCATGGCCGGTGGGATCCCGGTCGCCCCGCATGCGATTGGCCGCGCTGGCAATGATGGCCCCGTTGTGCACGATGACCGCGCCCACGGGAACTTCCCCGGCCTCGGCGGCCTGGCGGGCGGCATCAAGAGCATGATCCATGAAGGAAGGGGCCGGGCGAAAGGGCTGGTTTTCACTCATTGGCCTGTTCTAGCAGATCGCATAGGATTTCCCACAGGAGAATCACCCCCATGCCGCCATCGCACCCTATTCGACGCCTGCCCGACGATCTGATCAACCGCATCGCGGCGGGGGAAGTGGTGGAACGCCCGGCCAGCGTGATCAAGGAACTAGTGGAAAACGCCCTTGATGCCGGTGCAAGCCGGATCGACATCGTCACCGCGGGCGGGGGAAAGTCCCTGATGCGGGTATCGGACAACGGGGTGGGCATGGATGAAAGGAACCTGGCCCTGTCCGTGGAGCGCCACGCCACCTCCAAGCTGGAAGGGGACGAACTGGAGAGCATCGACTGGCTGGGGTTTCGCGGCGAGGCGCTGGCCTCCATCGGCTCGGTGGCATGCCTCAGGATTGCTTCGCGCCCGGCGGATCAGGAAAGCGGCATGCAGATCGTGGTCAGCAAGGGTATCCCCTCCCCGCCACGGCCCCATTCCATGAATGTGGGCACCGTAGTCGAGGTGACGGACCTGTTCGAAAATGTTCCGGCGCGGCGCAAGTTCCTGAAATCGGACCGGGCGGAAGGTGCGGCCATTACCGACATCGTCCGGCGGCTGGCCATGGCCAATCCGAAGGTGCATTTCGTGCTGGAGGGCGCGGACCGCGCGACCCTCAACTGGCCGGCACAGGCGGGGCCGGACGGGGTACGCACGCGCCTGGGGCAGGTGATGGGGCGTGACTTCGTGGAAAATTCGGTGGCCATCGAACATGAGCGGCACGGGGTGACGGTGAGCGGGCGCGCCGGGCTGCCCACCTTTACCCGTGCCAATTCCCTCAGCCAGTATTTCTTCGTCAATTCGCGCGCGGTGCGGGACAAGGTGCTGATGAGCGCGGTCAGGGCAGCCTATGGGGACTTCATCTTCCGGGGGCGGTTTCCGGTGGTGGCGCTGTTCCTGGAACTGGATCCGCGCACCTGCGATGTCAACGTGCACCCGGCAAAGGCCGAGTTACGCTTTCAGGATCCGGGGGGCGTGCGCTCGGCGGTGATTGCCGCCATCGGGCTGGCGCTGGGGGAAGCGGGCTATCGTGCCTCTTCCAGGGTGGGCCGCAACACTCTGGATGCCTTTCGCACCGGAGGCGGAGCGATGCACCCCTCACCATCTGCTCCCGCATCCGCTCATGTATCCCCGCCGGCCCCTGCCATGGTTCCGGAAAGCACGATCGCCCCATCTTTTACAGATGCGCCCGCTGCCCTGTCCCCTGCCCTTTCCGGGGATGGGCAGACATTGAACGAGCCCAGCGCCCGTTTCGAGGCGGTGCCGGAGGCGGATCCGGCGCAGGCATTCCCACTGGGCGCGGCGCGGGCGCAACTGTTTGAAAACTACATCGTGGCCCAGTCCGACACCTCCCTTGTTCTGGTGGATCAGCACGCGGCCCATGAACGGCTGGTCTATGAAAAATTCAAGAACCAGTTGAAATCCGGCCGGGTCGCCGCCCAGTCCCTGCTGATACCGGTAATCGTGGAGTTGCCGGAGGAAGACTGCCAGCGCCTTGAAAAGGCGGCCGACGAACTGGACAATCTGGGACTGGAACTGGAACGGTTCGGACCACGGGCCATGGCGGTGCGGGCCACCCCGGCCGTTCTGAAAAATGCCGATGCCAGCCAGCTGGTGCAGGATCTGGCGGACGGGCTGGCAGACTGGAACGGAATTTCTGCCCTGCAGACACGGATCGAAGCCATTATCGGCACCATGGCGTGTCACGGTTCAGTGCGTTCCGGGCGCAAGCTGACGGTGGTGGAAATGAACGCCCTGCTGCGGGAAATGGAGGCGACTCCCCATTCGGGCCAGTGCATTCATGGCCGGCCCACCCATGTGGAACTGGATGTCAAGGACATCGAACGGCTGTTCGGAAGAAGCTGACCTTTCCTGCAGTACCCCTGAATTTATTGAACAAACAACATCAGCCGACCCAGTTCGGTTGCAGCACATGAATCCGTGTGTCGCCATAGTCCCGATGATCCAAAATTCGTATTTCATCAGGCAAGGCGAGTACCGCCCTTTTCCTTCTTCTAGCATAATCAGTATTCTGACCGATATTATTGGTCGGGTTTAAAGGCCAAATTCGCACGCGTGGCCTGCTGAAAACCGTTCAATTCTGCTCTAAATATTCAATAATTCTTTAGCTACGGCATCTTAGCATAGGCCAGATATACAGTTTAATAAACGTAATCATGGCTTATGGGTAAAGTTATTCATTTTAAACGGGGTGGGAGGCAAAATAACAAGCAAAATTTCAAGCTCATCGTCGGATCGGCTCTTATATTCGTTCTGGTGTTTTCAGTCAGTTTCTATTTTGCCCAAAACAGGGATTCCTTACCTGTAAATTCTGTGCTTAACCTGTTTAAATCCTCTATGGCACAGGCCAATACCTCTGCCTTTCGAATCGTTTCATTTGCAAAATGCGGCTCCGGTCCCCGTATCAACTGCGTAGTGGACGGTGATACTTTTTATCTCGATGGGCATTCCATTCGTGTTGCCGATATTGATACTCCCGAAACCTACAGGTCCCGCTGTTCCTATGAGGCAAATCTTGGAGCACAGGCTACACGTCGGTTCATGCAATTATTAAATGCCGGCCCGTTCGTGGTAAAGCCCATCCCTTTCCGCGACAAAGACCGTTATGGGCGAAAATTGCGCACCGTACACAGGAATGGCCAATCGCTGGGTGCAATTTTAGTATCTGAAGGGCTTGCGCGGGTTTGGGAAGGCCATCGACGTCCGTGGTGCAAATAAATATTCTGGCGCACCAAACAATCAGTCAGCTTGACGAAACACAAAAAAAATGCAGGCAGGTGGCTCCATAATCCCGCTGGTCCAGCAATGCAAAATCCTGCGAAATTTCAATCTCTACAGCTTTTTCTTCCTCCAGCACCAGCAGGGCACCGGGGGCAATCCAGCCCCCCTCTTGGGCCGCTGACAAGGCCTTTTCGCCCAGCCCCCGGCCATAGGGAGGGTCGAGAAATACCAGATCGGCAGGCGTGAAGCGGCCAACCGGACCGAGACGGGTTGCGTCGCGCTTGAGAAGCTGCGCCTGTCCGCCCACCCCGAATCCGTCGATATGCTGGCGGATGAGCCCGCGCGCCGCAATGCCATTGTCAACGAAGATTGTCGAAAGGGCGCCCCGTGAGAGCGCCTCCAGCCCAAGGGCGCCGGTTCCGGCGAACAGGTCGAGCACGTTCAGCCCGGAGAATCCGGCGGGCAGGCGAGAGGCAAGAATGGAGAACAGGGCTTCGCGCACCCGGTCACTGGTGGGACGAATGGAATTGTCCGGGGGCGGGAAAAGCTTTTTGCCGCGAAACTTTCCTGCAATGATGCGCATCTATCGCCGCCCGGGCCTTGAAGATGGGGGACGGGACGTCTTGACTGAGACACGGGATGTCTTGGCGGGGGGGCGGGGCGTCTTGGCATGTCCACGCGGACGGTCCCGGCCCGCATCCGCGCTGCTGCGTCTGTCCGCCCCCTGCTTCCTGTCCTTGCCCGGTCCCTTGGCGGGAAAGCGTTTTGACCGGGCCCTGGGTTCAAACAGTTCGGCGGAACGGCCACCGGCAAAATGTACCTTGCGCATTTCCTTTTCCGGTTCCTTGCGTTCGGCATCCGCGGCAGGCCTGCGCCCGCGGCTGGTCGGTCCGGTGCCCATGGGGGCGGAGCGGGGGCGGGCCGAACCGGTCTCTGCGGTTCCTTCCTGTCGGCGTTTTCCCCCTTGTGGAGCCTTGCGGGCAGGCGAACGACGCCGGGAACCTTCCTCGGGATCAGGCCGGATGGGGTCGGGCATGGGGGCCTCGAAATCCACCCCGGCCTGGCGGGCCAGTTTCTTTCCCAACTGGTCCTGAAGGACGCGGGCCTTGACCGTATCCAGCCCGCCAACGGGAATGTCCCCCAGCTGGAAGGGACCGAAAGAGGTGCGGATCAGCCGATTGACCTTGAGGCCGAGGGCTGCCATCACGTTCTTGATTTCCCGGTTCTTGCCCTCCTTCAGGGCAACATTCATCCACACATTGCCCCCTTGCACCTTTTCCAGCACGGCAACAATGGGGCCATAGCGCACGCCCTGATGAGTCAACCCCTCCTTCAGCGTATCCAGCCGTTTCTGGTCAATTCGGCCATGGGCGCGCACCCGGTAGCGGCGCAGCCAGCCGGTGGCAGGAAGTTCAAGGGTGCGCTTCAGGCCGCCATCATTGGTCAGCAGCAACAGCCCCTCGGTGTTGATGTCCAGCCGGCCGATGGACAGGACGCGGGGCAGGTTGCGCCGGGCCAGTTCCTCGAAAATGGTGGGGCGGCCTTCCGGGTCACGCTCGGTCACCACCAGCCCGGCAGGCTTGTGATAGAGCCAGACCCGGGTTCCCTGCCTCTGGGCAAGGGGCTGGCCGTCCACCTCGATCTCATCCTTTTCGGTAACGTTGAGGGCGGGCGTCCGGATCGCGGACCCGTTGACCTTCACCCGGCCGTCCCGGATCCATTGTTCGGCCTGGCGGCGCGAACAGATGCCATGGCGCGCCATGACCTTGGCCAGCCGGTTGCCCGGATGCGCGCCATGGGGGGCCTGTTTCCGGCTGGAGGGGGAAGAATCGGACATATGGTCTGCTACCTGCAAGGAGTGGGATTGAGCGGGCCGAACGCGAAAAAGCCCGCCATGGGGCCGTTTCAAGCACGAACCCGAGAGGTCTTTAGAGCAGTTCGAAAAGAGTGTGAAGCGGTTTTCGGTTCAGGACGCGCAACAAAACGAGGGAACAACGTTCCGAAAACGGCACGCTCCTCCGCCACGAACGAAAGGATCAGTTGGTCTGAAGTGCCTTGCGGATGGCCTCCGGACAGCGCGGATCGTCCAGGGGTACCAGTTCGCCGCTGGGCGCCAGGCACACCAGGTCCTGATTGTTGATGGTGGTGAAATAGCTGTCGGGGGGCAGATAGAGGGGACGGCTTCCCGCAGCCAGACGATCGGCGGTCATGCGCGCAGTCAGTTGCCGGGCTTCTGCCTCGGTCAGGGGACGGCCGCCCAGGGAGCGCAGATCCACCACCCTTGCGTTACGCAGGCGCTGCAACTGTTCCTCGGAAATGCCGGCCAGGTCGATCTGTGCGGTATCGGAATCTTCAGGAAGCTGGGCGGTGCGCTGGGTGGGTGCGGGCAGACGGTCGGGCCGGTCGGGAAGAACCAGGGGGGCGCGCGGCGTCTGCAGTTCGGGCTTGGCCTGCCGGTCAATAACCCCGATGCCCTTGAGGGTTTCGTCCATGACTTCGCGTTCGAACGTCTGGGGATCGACCAGGGCATTGGTGCCCTCGATGGTGGTGCAGGCTGCCAGCGCGGGCAGCCCCACAATAACGGCCAGGGTCGCCAGAGGGCGCGCGAATGCGAGCATTCCCGTCACCTTTCCTGTTGCAATGCTTTTCATCAAAAATATCTGCCCGAAACGCGAGGGAAAGCCCTCTTGATCAAAACCTATGTATGTCATCTGCTGACCTATATCCAGATTCAGGCAGCAATGGGGTTAAACTTTCCTCACTTTTCCCGACAGGAGCACATCCAGCATCAACAGGACGGCGCCCAGCGTGATGGCGGCATCGGCGGTGTTGAACACAAAGAAGGAAGTTTGTCCGAAATGCAAGTGAAAGAAGTCCGCTACTGCCCCATAAAGAAGGCGATCAACGATATTTGACAGGGCCCCTCCCAGAGCCATGGCCAGCCCAAGACGTGTCAGAAAGCTGTCGGCCTTGAGCCACCACCAGCTCAGGGAGGCAAAGGCAATGCCGATGATGACGAACACCAACGGCTGGGGAAGGCCACTCAGGATGCCCAGGGAAACGTTGCGGTTCCAGACCATGACATAGTCGAGAAAACCCGTTACCCGCACAAATTCGCCACCACTCCAGCCCATGATGTCAAGCTGGTAGAACTTGTGTGCCCTGTCGAACAGGAAGGCATCAAATCCCACTGCCGCAGAAATCAGCAAGGAGCGAACCGGGGCGGCATCAGCCATCGGTCTGGGGCTCGGCTGCATCTTGGGCTGCATCCCGTTCACGCATGGCAGCGGCATCGCGGGGGGACAGGTCCGGATAGTCCGGGTCCGTGCCCACGTCCGCAGAGATCTTCCACGAACGGGCGCATCTCTTGCCCTGTGCCCGATGGAAAACAGCGGACACACCGGGCACATCATCGATACGGAATGCCTCGGCGGGGCCTTCTCCCTGTTTGATTTCAATGGCGCTGGTGATGCAGATTTCGGCCATGTCCTGACCATAAATGGCCACGAAAAGGTCCGGATCGGCCACATGCACCTCCGGTGCCGCTTCCAGGGAGGAGCCAATGGTCTTGTTCTTGCGCTCGATCTCCAGCGCGCCGGTCACCACCTTGCGCACCGCGCGAATGCGCGACCATTTTTCTTCCAGCTCGGCATCAGCCCAACCTTGAGGAATATCCGGAAACGTCTGCAGATGTACCGAGGATTCCTCCCCCGGATAGCGCTGCAGCCACACCTCTTCCATGGTGAACACCAGTATCGGGGCCAGCCACCGGGTCAGGTATTCGAACAGTTCGTGCAGCACGCACAGGGCGGCCCGCCGCCTCAGGGAACTGGCCGGATCGCAATAAAGGACATCCTTGCGAATGTCGAAATAGAAGGCGGACAGTTCCAGGTTGATGAAGTTGGACAGGTTGGCGACGACCTTCTTGTAATCGAAATCCAGATAGGCCTGCCGCACCAGCCGGTCCAGACCGGCCAGACGGGACAGGATCA
>JALWTJ010000131.1 GCA_027082895.1 Hyphomicrobiales bacterium
AATGCGCCATCATTCAGAACGTGACAGCGGAAAACCAGCCCAATGTGGGGCTGAGCGTCATCGTGCTGAAAACGGCGGACCAGCAGGCCCGCCTGCTGCGAGTGCTGGTGCCGCTGGGGGTTCTGCTACCCAACGGGCTGGGGCTGAACGTGGATGGCAAGGACATGGGCCGGGTCGCTTTCGTGCGCTGCCTGCCCAATGGCTGCGTTGCCGAAGTGATCATGGATGATGCGCTTCTGGATGTTCTGTCCAAGGGCAATACGGCCATTTTCGTGGTGTTCAAGACACCGGAGGAGGGTATCGGCATCCCCGTTTCACTGAACGGCTTCAGTGAAGGATTTGCCGCCCTGCCCTGATCTTTGGTGCTGGCCAGCGGGACCGAGAGAAACCGGGTGGCTTCCAGGGAAATGGGTGGCTTCCGGGGAAATGGATGATCCAGGCAAGGTCGTGTGCCATTTCCTGCTTATGAACCCGTTCAACACAATCATGTCAGGCGGCGCCGATTCCCCATGAAACGCATTCTCATCGTGACCGATGCCTGGTATCCGCAGATCAACGGGGTCGTGCGCTCCCTTGACCGGCTGGCACATGTCCTGCGGGCGCAGGGACTTGCGGTTGACTTTCTCGAGCCGTCCCATTTCCGCACCTTCCCCATGCCCACCTACCGGGAAATCCGCCTGTCGGTTCCCGTACCCGGATCCATCAAGACCCATTTCCGCGCCCTTCGCCCCGACGGGATACACATTGCCACCGAAGGCCCCCTGGGGGCGGTGGCCCGGCGCTACTGCATGAAGCGGAAGCTGGCCTTTGCTACCTCCTTTCACACCCAGTATCCCGAATATATAAGGGCGCGGGCGCCAGTGCCGCTCAAATGGAGCTATGCCTATTTCCGGCGGTTTCATGCCAGCGCCGCCCACACGCTGGTTTCTTCCCCTTCCGTGGCCCGCAAGCTCAAGCAGCGCGGCTTCAACCATATCGTGGACTGGTCGCTGGGGGTTGATCTTGAGCGCTTCAACCCGTCGTGCCGCAACGAAGCTGCCCCCGATTTTGCCGGATTGAAGCGCCCCGTCTTTCTTTACGTGGGCCGGGTGTCGGTGGAAAAGAACCCGCAGGCTTTCCTGAAGCTGGACCTGCCCGGCACCAAGCTGGTGGTGGGGGACGGGCCGCTGGTCGAGCAGTTGAAAAGGGATTTTCCGGACGCCAGGTTTGCCGGCGCAAAGAAGGGGGCGGAATTGTCCCGTTATTATGCCAGTGCCGACTGCCTCGTCTTTCCCTCGCGCACCGACACGTTCGGGCTGGTGATGCTGGAAGCTCTTGCCAGCGGCCTTCCGGTGGCGGCCTATCCGGTGCAGGGACCATTGGACGTGATCGGGGATTCGGGGGCCGGGGTGCTGGATGATGATCTGGGCAAGGCGGCCCTCGCCGCCGCACGGATCCCGCGGGAGGTCTGCCGGCGCCATGCGGGGAATTTCACCTGGGAGGCCAGCGCCCGCACCTTCCTTGCCCACCTGCCGGACAATTCCTTTCGCCCCCCCGTCCCCTCTGCCTGACGCCCGGCTCTGCCTGACACCTCCTTTCACCCCCTTCTGAACGTACGCGGCCCCCTTGGCATCTGCCCCTCTTTCTCCGCACCCCTTGCGAAAGCGTCAGATCACACTACCTTGGTCGAAACAGGTTTCCCGGAGAAAGATGCATGTCAGCAACCAAAACGCGGTCACAGGCCGTGTTCACGCGTGGCTCGACCATGGGCCATGTCATCGTGATGACATCCACGGCAGCGGTAGGCATGATGGCGATCTTCTTTGTCGATGCGGTCACGCTGTTCTATATTTCCTCGCTGAACGATCCGACCCAGACGGCGGCAGTGGGCCGGGCAAGCTATGTCATCGGTTTCCTGATCGCCATTTCGGTGGGCATGATGATCGGCTCCTCGGTTCTGATTGCCCGCTCCATCGGTGCCGGAAAGGAAGATGCGGCGCGGCGCTATGCGGGATCGGCCCTGTCCGGGGTAGCACTGGTGTCGGCGCTGTTTGTCGGCCTGCTGTTTTTCCTGACGGATGCATTGTTGCGCACACTGGGGGCGCAAGGGGTCGCCCTGGCCCATGCCCAGCGCTACCTGCTCATCATCCTGCCTGCCATGCCCTTCATGAGCGTCGGCATGGTGAGCATGGGCATCCTGCGCGCCTGGGGGGCGGCTCGCCAGTCCATGTACATCACGCTGGCGGGGGGCGTTCTGACGGCCAGCCTGGACCCGATCTTCATCTTTGTGCTGCACATGGAAGTGACGGGCGCCGCCATCGTGTCGCTGATCGCGCGGATCAGCTTTGCCATCTACGGGCTGTTCCTGGTGCTGCGGGTCAACCGGATGGTGCGCTTTGCCCCCTTCGGGCAGATGCTGGCGGACATGGGGGAAATGGCGCGGCTGGGCATTCCGGCCATCCTGACCAATCTGGGGGCACCGGTGGGCGCCTTTCTGATTGCGCAGAAGGTATCCGAATACGGAGATGCAGCACTGGCCGGCCAATCGGTTGTCGATCGGTTGATCCCGCTGGCCTTCGGGGTCATCTTTGCCCTTTCGGGGGCAGTGGGGCCGATCATCGGGCAGAATTTCGGAGCCGGGCTGATCGGGCGGACGCGGCAAACCCTGCGGGACGGGGTGCTGTTCAACAGCATCTATGTCCTTTTTGCCTGGGGCGCGCTGTATCTGGCGCGCAACGCCATCATTTCCGCCTATTCGGCAAGCGGGGACATGGCATTGATGATCGACCTTTTCTGCTCCGTCGCAGCGGCGGCCTTTTTCTTCAATGGCATGCTGTTCGTCACCAATGCCACTTTCAACAATCTGGGCAAGCCCCTGTGGGCCACCGGGTTCAACTGGCTGCGCCAGACCGTGGGCGTTCTGCCGTTCATCGCGGCCGGGGCAGCATGGAACGGGCTGACCGGCATTGCCTATGGCATCGTTGCGGGCAGCGCCCCGTTTGCCCTGCTGGCGCTGTTTTTTGCCTTCCGGCTGATTTCCAGCCTGGCGCCCGGCACAGCAGCCAGGGCATCTGCCTAAAAGGCAGGAGGCGTTGGCCTTGCCACGGCGGAAACAAAACCACCCCGCCAGCTGGGGAGCCTGGCGGGGCGGAGCGCTTCCTTCAAGAGGCGCCCGGCTGAGGGAAGAAATTGTTTCCTTCCAGTCAGCCGATCTCGATTCGGGCACGGCGTTCCCGCCGGGCCTGCAGGTGGGCAGCACGACGTTCCGCGCCCATGAAACGGGTATCGTAGATGTCCGAACGGGTCAGACCCACGTCGCACAGAAGATGGGAATCCAGCTGCGACAGGCGCCGCTCGGAAACGCGGGATACGAAGAAACGGGTGATGGCGTTCATCATGGTCATGATCTTTCTCCTTGTCCGGGCCAATCCGGCGGATGGGCTGTTGTTCGGTAACGGGGAAAGGTAGGGGATTGCTTTTCATCAGTCCAACAAATAGATTTCATCATGTCGATAAATAACTGTGATGAATGAGCCATGGCATCTCCCCTTGATCTGGACCAGTTGCAGAGTTTCTGCGCCATTGCCGATTGCGGCAGTTTCACCGAGGCGGCGCGACGGGTTCACAAGACCCAGTCCGCGGTTTCCATGCAGATAAAGCGGCTGGAAGAACGGCTAGGCCAGCAATTGTTCTTTCGTGAGGGCCGCTCGATCCGGCTCAGCGAACAGGGCAACGAACTGTACGCGCGGGCGCGGCGCATGTTGCGCATCAACGCGGAAATCATGAACAGGTTTTCCGGTGATGATCTTTCCGGCTCGATCCGCTTTGGTGTTCCGGACGATTATGCGGTGCGCCTGCTGCCGGTGATCCTGTCCCAGTTCCAGCGCTCCCACCCCCGGATCGCGGTGGACGTGAAATGCATGGCCTCCGAAGAATTGCTGGCGGGCATGCATGGGGGACGGTTCGACCTGATCGTGTTCACCCAGGGAACCCAGCATGAATTTGGCGAACTTTTCCGCACCGAAAGAATGCACTGGGTGGGGGAACGCAACGGCACGGCCATCACGCTGGACCCCCTGCCGCTGGCGGTGGGGGACCGGTGCTGCTGCTGGCGCAAGAATGCCATTGACGGGCTGAACCGGCAGGGGCGGGAATTCCGCATTGCCTATACCTCGTCCAACGCTACCGCCATCACCAGCGCCGTGCTGTCCGACCTGGCGGTGGGCATCCTGCCCGAAAGCGCCATTCAGCAGGGCATGCAGATCCTTGGCAAGGAACACGGGCTGCCCCGGCTTCCGGACACGCAGGTGGCGGTGATGCGGGCGAGCCATTCCTTTGGCGGCATCTATGATGCGCTGAGCAATCACATCGGTGCCTGCCTGGGCAATCTGGAAGAGGACGGGGCAAAATTGCAGGTGGCCGAGTAGCGGGCAGTCTTCGCCGACAACCACCACTGCCAAGAGTGCAGGCGGGGGCGCATGGCTTTGAAACAGCAGGAACGCAAAAAGGCAGGGGCGCCCGATGCGGCCGTTGCCTCAGGTAATCATGGGATCCTTGAACAGCTGGTTCAGATCTCCATGCCATTCCCCTTCGTAGCGCTCCAGCAGGCGTTCAGCGGCGGTCTTTCCCGTTTCCACGATATGGTTGAGGGGCGCAAGAAACTGGGTCTCGTCCATCTGTTCCCAGTTGAGGCGGGCGCGCGCCTTCAGGCCGGCGGCACTGATCTGGAGCGCACGGGCGGCCAGTTCGCGCACCGTTTCCTTGCGGAAGGGGGCATGGATGGCCTGTTGCGGCACGCGGTCACGCAATTCCTGACGTTCCTGTTCGCTCCAGTCCCTGACCATGTCCCAGGCCGCATCAAGGGCATCCGCATCGTAGAGCAGGCCCACCCAGAAAGCAGGAAGCGCACAGATATCGGCCCAGGAGCCGCAATCGGCACCCCGCATTTCAAGGAACTGCTTCAGGCGCACTTCGGGAAAAATGGTCGAGATGTGATCTTCCCAATCGGCTACGCTGGGCCGTTCGCCGGGCAGTTGAGGCAGTTTGCCATCCATGAAGGCCCGGAAACTCTCGCCGGCGCAATTGATATATTTGCCGTTGCGCATGACAAAATACATGGGCACGTCCAGCGCATAATCCACATAGCGCTCGAACCCCATCCCCGGTTCAAAGGCAAAGGGCAGCATGCCGGTGCGGTCCGGGTCGGTGTTCTGCCAGATATGGGAGCGATAGGACAGATAGCCGCTGGGCTTGCCGTCCAGGAACGGGGAATTGGCAAAAAGGGCGGTGGCCACCGGTTGCAGGGCAAGGGAAACCCGCAATTTCTTCACCATGTCTGCTTCGCTTGAAAAATCCAGATTGACCTGGACCGTACACGAACGGAACATCATGCTCTGGCCCAGAGGGCCCATCTTTTCCATATAAGGAGCCATGATGGCATAACGGCTCTTGGGCATGGGGGAAATGTCCTTCAACCCCCAGGTCGGAATGACGCCGATACCCAGAAAGCCAATGCCCATGGGTTCGGCGATATCGCGCAGCAGGCGCAGATGCTCGGCCGTTTCCGAACAGGTCTGGTGCACCGTTTCCAGCGGAGCACCGGACAGTTCCAGCTGCCCCCCCGGCTCAAGGGAAATGGCACCGCCGCCATCGGGATCCTTCAGCCCGATCAGGGCGTCCCCGTCCATCAGGGGCAGCCAGCCGGAGCTTTGGGCGGTCTTTTCCAGCAGGGCACGGATGCCGTTTTCCCCCTCGTAAGGGACCTGGGAATTGTCCTTGCGGTAAAAGACGAATTTTTCGTGTTCGGTGCCGATTCGCCACTGGTCGGGTGGCTTGTTTCCGCGCGCCAGGGTTTCGATCAGGTCGGCCCGCGTGGCGATTTGCGGGGAAGTGCCGGTTTCGTGTGCCATGGGGTCTCGCTGACGATCCGACCGGTCCCGTGACCATGCGGATATGTTTGCCGGTTGAATGTGCGGGCACAATATAGGCTGCCTCCTCACGGAATCAACGATTAATCGCAAAATGACGATGGATCATGTTCAAGGTTGCGTGACGGCCGGAAACTTTCCCCGCGGCAACGCCTGTAAGTGCGGCACTGCCGTCCTGCACCTGCCGAGCGCCTTTCATCTTGACTTGAACGGCAGCGGGCCTAGCCTGTCACCGGTTGCAGCATCGGACGGAAAAAGATGAACATACCGGGAAACGATGATGGCGGACGGGTGGCGGACGCCCAGAAATCTTCTTTCGTGGATCGCTGGGCACCTCCCTTTTCCCGCCCCTATCTGCGCCTGGCGCGGCTGGACCGGCCCATCGGGTTCTGGCTGCTGTTCTGGCCGTGCGCGGCATCGGTCGGGCTGGCGGCGGTTGCCGTTTATCCCAACGGGTTCAATTTCGGCGCCATCGTGCTGTTCCTGATCGGGGCCATCGCCATGCGGGGGGCGGGATGCACGTTCAACGACCTGGTGGACCAGGACATTGACCAGAAGGTTGCCCGGACCCGCTCGCGGCCCCTTCCCAGCGGGCAGGTGACACGCACCGGTGCCGTGCTGTTTCTCGTGGCGCAATGCCTGGTCGGGCTGGCGGTGCTGGTGCAGTTCAACAGCTACACGATCTGGCTGGGAATGGCCTCGCTGGTGCTGGTGGCCATCTATCCGTTCATGAAGCGAATCACCTGGTGGCCGCAGCTTTTCCTCGGACTGGCCTTTTCCTGGGGCGCCCTGCTGGGCTGGACCTCCCAGATCGGGCAATTGTACCTGCCCCCGCTGCTCCTTTATGCCGGGTCGGTGCTGTGGACGATCGGGTACGACACCATCTATGCGCTGCAGGACATCGAAGATGACGCCATGATCGGGGTCAAGTCCACGGCCCGCCTGTTCGGGCGCCATGCCCGCCTGTTCGTCGCCCTGTTCTATCTTGGAGCATGGGCCCTGTGGCTGTGGGCGGGAATGGCAGCGGGGGGCGGCATCTATTTCCAGCTGGCCATGGTGCTGCCGGCGCTGACCCTTGTGTGGCAGGTGGTCACGCTGGACACGAACAGCCCGGCCAGCGCCCTGGTGCGTTTCAAGGCCAATCACTATACGGGACTGGCCCTGACGCTGGCATTGTGGCTGGAATTCCGGTTCTAGATCACCGGCAACTCCCCGGAGCCGACCTTCTGCAGGAACGAACGCCGATATTGGAGCCCGGCCCTATTTCCGCCGATGCAGGAAGCGGGGACGACGGGCCGATTCACTGGCCGTCCTGCGCCGCTCGTTGTTCTGTCCGACCATGATGCCATCCACCTGCTGGGTATAGGCCACCAGTTCACCGTCGCCGCTGCGGATGAACAGGGGCAGGCGCAGCTTGCGCCCCCAGTTCTGCCATTCGGCGATGATCTGGGAATTGCCGGTTTCCTCGTAGACCTGATAATTGAAATCGGGGTCCTGGTGCACCAGTTCAATGGCCGATGTCAGAACGCCGTCCTCGGAAATGCGGGTGGACACGGCTACCCCGACATATTCGGAAACCGGTACCTTGACCTTGATCACGCAGCCGCTCTTGTCCAGCTTCTTGCGCAGGGTAATGGTGGGGGGCGTTTCCGCCTGTTCACGGGATGGGGCGGAATCGTCGTTTGCCGCCCTCAGGGCGTGCCGGCCGGGAAAGTCGGGCAGGCGGAAGGGGACAACATTCGAGCCGAAAACTCCTTGTCCGTTTTTCATGATATGCCTCACTGTCA
>JALWTJ010000132.1 GCA_027082895.1 Hyphomicrobiales bacterium
TTGTTTTCCCTGGGATCCTTGTTCACGCCGCTTTCGATCATTTCATAGTAAAGGTCGTTGCCCTCGCGGGTACGTTCCCCCACCCCGGCAAACACCGAATAGCCACCATGGGAGTTGGCCACATTGTTGATCAGTTCCTGAATGAGCACCGTCTTGCCCACCCCGGCACCACCGAACAGGCCGATCTTGCCGCCCTTGGCATAAGGGGCCAGCAGGTCCACGACCTTGATGCCGGTTACCAGGATTTCCGATTCCGGGCTCTGATCGACAAAGGCGGGAGCATCCGCATAGATGGGCCGCTTCTTCTTGGTCTTGACCGGACCGGCCTCATCCACCGGCGCACCGATCACATTCATGATCCGCCCCAGGGTCTCGACCCCCACGGGCACCTCGATCGGCGCGCCCATGTCGGTTACTTCCTGACCACGCACCAGACCTTCGGTCGTGTCCATGGCAATGGACCGCACGGTGTTTTCACCCAGATGCTGCGCCACTTCCAGCACCAGGGTGCTGCCATTATTGTCGGTCTGCAATGCGTTGAGAATGGCCGGAAGCTCACCGTCGAACTGCACGTCAACCACGGCGCCGATCACCTGTGTGATGTGCCCGATTGCCTTCTTTTTGGCTGCCATATGTCTTACCTCACTTGGTGTTTCTTTACAGCGCTTCGGCGCCGGAAATGATTTCAATCAGCTCTTTTGTAATCTGGGCCTGCCGCTGCCGGTTATAGCTCAACTGCAGGGCACCGATCATCTCCCCTGCATTGCGGGTGGCATTGTCCATGGCCGTCATCTTGGCGCCCATTTCCCCGGCACCATTTTCCAGCAGCGCCCGGAAAATCTGCACGCTGACATTGCGCGGCAGCAGATCGGCCAGAATTTCATCTTCCCCCGGCTCGTAATCATAGGACAGGGCAGCCTTTTCTTCCCCCTCCCCTTCTTCCGCGTCATCAAACTGGGCCGGAATGAGCCGGTGGGCCGTCGGCACCTGGGAGAGAACGGAAACGAAACGGGAATAGAACAGCGTCGCCACGTCAAATTCCCCGGCCTCGAACATGGCCAGAACCTTTTCCCCGATCTCGGCAGCATTCGCATAACCGATTTCCCGGACGTCGCGCAGGGTAATCAACTCTTCCATATCATCGGCAAACAGGCGCTTGAGCACGTCGTGCCCCTTCTTGCCCACGCACAGGATCCGCACCTTCTTGCCCTCTTTCTGCAGGGCATAGGCATGATCCCGGGCCATGCGGGCGATGGAAGAATTGAAGCCGCCGCACAGGCCCCGCTCTGCTGTTGCCACGATCAGCAGGTGAACATCATCCTTGCCCGTGCCCCCCAGCAACCGGGGCGCACCCTCGCGCTTGCCATAGGCGGCGCTGACCCCGGCCAGAACCGCTCCCATCCGTTCCGCATAGGGACGGGCAGCCTCCGCATGCTCCTGGGCACGGCGCAACTTGGCCGCCGCCACCATCTGCATGGCACGGGTGATCTTCTGGGTCGATTTGACCGAATCAATCCGGTTTTTCAGATCCTTCAAGGAAGGCATGTCAGAACGTCTCCCCGGCCCTTAGGCCGCAAATGTCTTTGCGAAACCTTCGATCACCGATTTCAGTTTTTCTTCCAGTTCGGGCGTCAGTGCCTTTTCCTTTGCGATACCGTCAAGAATATCCTGATGCTTGGCATGCAGAAGGCTGAGCAGACCGCTTTCGAACGGCTGCACGTCGGACACCTCGAACTTGTCCAGGAAGCCTTTCACGCCGGCATAGATTACCGCCACCTGTTCTTCGGTGGTCAGAGGCGAGAACTGCTTCTGCTTGAGAAGTTCCACCAGACGGGCGCCGCGATTGAGCAGCGCCTGGGTGGAGGCGTCCAGAT
>JALWTJ010000133.1 GCA_027082895.1 Hyphomicrobiales bacterium
CGGGCTGACCGGGCGGGGGGCGATGGATGGTCAGGGGCCGGATTTGTGTGCTAGAAGGTGTTTCAGGAGCCTTTGGCCGTGTTAACGGAACTTTCTTGTGGCAAGTGGTATGCTGGCAAGGTGCGCACGGGAAACGGGCGTTGCAGGAGCGCGAAAACAGGATCGGGGAGTGCCTTGAAACTGAAAGTCTTGCTCAAGGGAGCGACATCACTGGCCGCGACGGTCCTGCTTGCCGGGGCTCTTTCGGCATGCAGCGGGCTGGTCAAAGGGGATGCCCGTTCCCAGCAGCCCCTTTCTTCACAGGTGACGGCGCGGTTGGCGGCCATGGGTTCGTCGCCGGGGGCGGCCATGATGGTGCGCATCTACAAGCAGGACTCCCAGCTCGAGATATGGAAGCAGGTTGCCGATGGCAGCTTCAAGCTGTTCAAGACCTATGACATCTGCACCTTTTCGGGTGATTTGGGCCCCAAGATCCGGGAAGGGGACCGGCAGTCGCCGGAGGGATTTTATACCATTTCCCGTGGCCTGATGAATCCCAACTCGAATTATTATCTTTCGTTCAATCTGGGGTTTCCCAACAAGTTTGATCGGGCCTATGGGCGTACCGGTTCCCACCTGATGGTGCATGGGGATTGTTCGTCCCGGGGCTGCTATGCGATGACGGATGAACAGATCGCGGAAATCTACGCGTTGGCGCGGGAAACCTTTACCGGGGGCAATCGCAGTTTTCAGGTTCAGATCTATCCGTTTCGCATGACACCGCAGAATCTGGCGCGCTATTATGACAATCCCAATATTGCCTACTGGCAGAACCTGAAGGAAGGGTTCGATTATACCGAGGTCACGGGGAAGCCGGCCCGCTGGGATGTGTGCGGACGCAAATATGTGTTTAATGCCCGCGCGGCTTCCGGGCAGCCGCTCGATGCGACTGCCGCCTGTCCGCCCCTTGTCAGGGATCCGGAGGTGGTGGCCCGGGTCAAGGCGCTGGAGGAAAAGGATAACCAGGCCTATCAGGTGGCGGTGGCTGAGGTGCAGACCAACCAGCAGAAGGCGGCAGAGGCTGCTGCCAAAAGGGCGCAGGAAGAAGCCGACGCAGCCGAGCGGCAGCGGCTCAACCAGATTGCGGTGGCCGAGCGGGAGAAAGCCCTTGGCGATGCGGTCAACGGGTTCTTTTCCAACATTTTCGGGGGCGGGAAGGCACCGGATACCGCCTCGACGGACGGGCAGGGGCCGACGGCCAATTCCTCCCTCGTGGCTCCTATACCCCATGCCCGGATTTCACGCAGTTGAGATGTGCATGCCCTTTTCGCGACAGGGGCGGTGATCGAGATCAAGGGGCCTGCTGGTCAAGGGCGTGACGCATGATCGCCATTGTTGCCGGATAAGGCATGGTTGCAATGCGGATGGTTGGTAGCGCGATAGCGGTGATTTTCGTTCTGGCGGCCCTGTGGGGCGGTCTTTATGCATGGCCGCGCAGCCAGGGATATTATTCGATTGCTGATCTGATCCGGGACTGGAGCGACAAAAGCTATACCCGGTCCTATGACCGGTCCGGATTGCGGGCTGATCTGGTGGCGGCGGGGTTCCGGATGGGGGATGCGGTCTTCGTCCGGATCTTCAAGCAGGAAAACAGGCTGGAACTGTGGTTGTCCCACGATGGTGCCTACCGGCTGTTTCGCAGCTATCCGATCTGCCGGTTTTCGGGAAAGCTGGGGCCGAAACTGGCGGAGGGGGATCACCAGGCGCCCGAGGGTTTTTACCAGATTGCCAGAAGCCAGATGAATCCAAAATCCCGTCGCTATCTGGCGTTCAATCTGGGGTTTCCCAACATTTTTGATCGCAACAATGGCCGCACGGGCTCCTACCTGATGGTG
>JALWTJ010000134.1 GCA_027082895.1 Hyphomicrobiales bacterium
TTACCGGATCAAAAATGCGGCATCGGGCCAGCACACGAACCCGCTGGCGCAGCTACCAGCGATTGTTGCTGAAGGCGGCCAGAACAAGCAGCAGTTCGATCTTGCCGACCAGAGCCAGCAAACTGATGACAAACAGAGACAGGATAGGTACCCCGCCCCCGGCCACACTGAACAGGTTGGCCGAAACCATGCTGCCAACCGATGCAAAGGCGCCCACGGAAAGGGAAAGAGACGATGTCAGCCCGTGCCCAAGGGCGGCAAAGGCGGCGGCCCCGGCCACCACCAACAACAGCGCGGTGAAAAAGGCGCTCCATATGGCCTTGATAGTGGCAAACACCCTTTCGTCGGAATCAACGGATCCCGGCACGATCTGGTCGGGATATATCAGACGCAGGATTTCATTTTTCGAATGCTGGAACATGGCCGCTATGCGGAACAGTTTCAACCCGCCTGCCGTCGAATAGGCTGTTCCCCCTATCAGGGCCAGACCAATCAGCAGAATGGGCGAATTGGCGATCCCCTGCAACGGGCGATGTACGATTCCCGTTGTCGTCAGGGTGGAAATGATATCGAAGCTGCGATTGAGAAGATCGTCCTGCAATCGCTGGATAGGAAAGTCCCCCAGAGCCACAACGTTGCCAAAGATCACCAGCGCAATCACCACCAGAAAATAGATGACGGTTTCGTTCTGCTGCCGGGTCTGGCCAATCTGGCCGGTAAACAGGCACCGCAGCCAGATGATGGAACTGGCCCCGATGACCATGAACACCATGAAAACAAGTTCGCCCAGCCGGTTGGAAAAAATCGAATCAAGGCTTTGCCAGCCGAGAAAACCGTTGGTTGACAACGCAGCAAGAGAGGCAAGAAGGGCACGGGACGGCTCCACCTGCAACAGCATCAGCATTACCATGCAGAGGAAGGTAACACCGGCATAAGGGGCAAGAATGTTGATGAAGGTACCCACCAGCTTGGGATCTCCCCGCGATGCCCCGCGCAGCACGAATCGCAAGTCCCCGTTCGGCGTTCCTCCGACCGCGTAGCGCCCCAGCACATAAACCGCCAGCATCAGGCTCAGCAAACCGCCCAGCCAGGCAACGGACGCCCGAAAAAAGATCATGGCTCCGCTCATCATGTTGGCCGGGACCAGAGAGGAACCGAGCGCCGTGACCGCCGATGCGGCCTCGAACAGGGCCGCAGCAGGATGGGCACTCTCCAGAATGAGAAAGGGCGGCATCGCCGCAATCACCATCAGGCACCACATGGCAATGGCACCGATAAATATTTCTGACCGCTTGAATTGTACCGACTTGCTCGATGCTACCAGAAACAAAAAGATGGCCAGCGTTGCATAAATGATGGTCAGAACGCCAAACACCTGAATGGCCGCCGCATCCGCATCCAGAAAGGCCACCACGAAACCCGTCAGCGTGGCACCACTGAACACCAGCAGCACCATGGCCAGAAGAATTCCTATGCCAAGCATGGGCCTGTTCCCCTCCCCGCTGCCGGATCAGAAAAAGTCAAGGGACACCCGGAACATCTGCTCCACCTTGGGAACACTGGCAGCAACCGCCATCACGATCACCAGATCCCCCGCCTCGATGCGGGTGGAACCTGTCGGCATGATGAATTCGCGCCCCCGAACGATGGCGCCAATCCGCACACCGTCGGCAAAATCCACTTCCTTGAGCGGCTTGCCCACCAGCGTGGATGTTTCCAGCGCCTCGGCCTCCAGCAGCTCCGCCTGCCCGTCAAACAGGGAATAGACCCCCTTGATCCGGCCCCGGCGAATATGGCGCAGGATCTTGGAAACCGTCACCGAGCGCGGATTGATGAATGCATCGACGCCCAGACGGTTGGCAAAGCGGGAATA
>JALWTJ010000135.1 GCA_027082895.1 Hyphomicrobiales bacterium
TTCCTCTCCCCCCTCTCCCTTTCCTTGACAAACCGCGGGCACCTCTACCCCTCCTGCCCGGTCCGGCTTGCCCGTTTTTGCCGTTGGCCTTGACTTGAAGCCGGAAACCGCCCGATACTGACTGAACGTTCAGTTAGGAAACTGCCGGCAAACCGGTGCGAATCGTTCAAGGGATGTCCTGCACATGAGGGCATCTTGCACATTGATGGTATCCCGGGTGGTATCCTGTGCATGGGGATGGCCCGCGTATTGGTGGTGCCTCGCGCATGGGGACGGCCGTCATATCGGGGGCGTCCCGTGCATCAGGGGGCGCGGTTTCCGAAGCCGGATGGAAGTTCGCATTTCACGGTCCGGCTTGCCGGATCCGTTTCCGGGCTGATCTTTCCGGCTACCGGGGTTTTCGGGGCGAAAACGGAGGGAAACAGCCGGAACGGGGATATGAATTGGGGGTTTCAGGGAGGGAAACCGATCATGGTCACACGCCGGAATGACGGCAACGCGCTGGCCCGCAACCCGGCCGGAGACGATGCGGCAGAGTCCCAAGGGGGACGCAATGCCGTTGCCGGCAAGGTAATCCGCATTGACGGCCGGGATGAAGACAGCCGTTTCACCGCCATTCTGGATGCGGCGGAGGCCGTGTTTGCCGCGTCGGGCTATGACGGGGCAACCATGCGCGAGATCGCCGAGCGGGCAGGCGTTGCGCAGGGGCTGATCCATTATCATTTTTCCAACAAGCAGAAGCTGTTCGAATCGGTCATCGTGCGCCGGGCCGGCCATATCAACACCCAGCGCGAACACATGCTGGCAGACCTGTTTTCCTGCGGGCAGCTTCCACGCACCGAACAGGTGGTGGCCGCCCTGTTTCGCCCCACCATCGAGTCCGGCCTGTCCATGGCCCGGGACGGGGGCGGCTTCGCGCGCATCCTGGTCATGCTGGCCAACTCCACGGGGGAGCGGGAACAGGCGCTGGCGCAAAAGCATTATGACCCCATCGCCCTGAAATTCATCGATGCCCTGCAGCGCACCGAACCGGAACTGAACCGGGAAGACGCGGTCTGGGCCTACATGTTCGCCATCGGGGTGGGCATGACCATGATGGCCAAGACGGGACGTTCCCTGCGGCTTTCGGGGGGCGTGTGCGATGACGGGGACATCGAGCGGATGATGGAAAAGATCGTGACCTACATATGCGGAGGAATACGGGCACTGGCCCGGAAGCCTGACTGAATCAAAAGAAGCAAAAAAGAGAAAGGGAGAGTAACATGAGAAAAATGCTGATGCAGGGAGCCCTGGGGCTTGCACTGGCAATTGGTGGTGCAACGGCGGGGTATGCCGAAACCATCGATGCCACCATCGTTGCCGGGCATCCACCGGTATTCCGCTGGGTCAAGCACGCCAGCCAGACATTCATTCCGGCGGTCAACGCGGCCCTTGAAGGTACCGGCTACACCATCAACTGGAGTGAACAGTATGGCGGCTCGCTGGCCAAGGTGGGGGATGAACTGGAAGCGGTGGAAGAAGGGCTGGCGGAAATCGGCCTCGTCTCCTCCCTGTTCGACCCGGCCAAGCTGAGCGTGCAGAACGTGACCTATTTCACCCCCTTTGTTTCATCCGATTCGCGCGAAGTGGCCGAACTGATGGACAAGATGCAGGACGAAATTCCCGAAATGCGGGCCTCCTGGGAGGCCAACGGGCTGGAATATCTTGGCGGGGCCATCGGCATTGACGATTATCTGCTGATGACCAAGACGCCGATCAATTCCATCGCCGATCTGGAAGGCATGAAAATCGGGGCCCCCGGCCCGGCGGTCAACTGGCTCAAGGGCACCGGCGCGGTGGGCGTTTCGGGCAACCTGACCACCTATTACAACGAGCTGAAAACCGGGGTCTATGACGGGGTGATCGTTTTTGCTTCCGCCGCCCTGCCCGGCAAGCTGTACGAAGTGGCCCCCTACATTACCAAGGTAGGGTTCGGCGCCCAGTATGCGGGCGGGCTGGCGGCCAACAAGGACTGGTATGACGGGCTGCCCGAAGTGGTGCAGAAGGCCCTGAAGGATGCCGCCGCCAAGGATCGGGAAGCCTATATCACCGATCTGGATGCCTCGGTAGCCGCATTCCTTGCCATGATGGTGGAAAAGGGTGCCACGGTAACCGAAGTTGATCAGGCATTCCGCGAAAAGTGGGCCGCCGGCATGGACAATGTGGCCAAGGTCTGGGCCCAGTCCCTCGATGAAAAGGGCGCGCCGGGCACGGTGATCCTGAAAGCCTACATGGACGCCATGCGCGCTTCGGGAGCAACACCGGTGCGCAACTGGGATCAGGAATAGGCGTCTTCGACGCACCCTGAAAAACCGGCCCGTCCCCCTTTTTTCCAGCGGCTCCTCTTGCCGCAAATGGGGACGGGCCACCTTCCCACCCGGAACGGGGCCATCATGAGCGAATTTCTGCCTGAAACACCATCCGACCTGCCCGGCCGGCATCTGCCCGGCTGGCTGAAGCAGATCCGGCGCTGGTTCGACCGGCTGACGGTGGGACTGAACGTGCTGGGCACGCTGCTGATCGTGGCCATCATGCTGCTGATCAATGTGGACGTAATCGGCAAGAACCTGTTCCGTGCCCCCGTTTCGGGGGTGCCTGAAATCCTTTCCATGTCCATTGTGGCCATCGTGTTCCTGCAGATTGCACAGACCTTCCGGGCCGGCCGGCTGACCCGCACGGAAGCGGTGCTGAATTTCATCGCCCGCCGCTCCGCCAGGGCCCGCCTGGCGCTGGAGCTGGTCTTTTCGCTTCTGTCCCTGGGCCTGGTCTGGCAGATCCTTTCCGCCAGCACGCCCCTTTTCCTGCGCGCATGGAGCCGGGGCACTTTCGAGGGCACGATCGGGGACTTCACGGCACCGGTCTGGCCGGTCAAGCTGATCATCCTGATCGGATGTGCTGCCCTGATCGGGCAACTGGCGCTGTTTGCACTGGAGGCCGCGTTCTCCCTTTTTGGAAACCGCAACGGAGGGCAGCGATCGTGACACCCTTCGAAATCGGCCTGGGCTCGTTCGGCGTCATGGTGATCCTGGTCTATGCCGGGCTGTGGGTGCCGTTTGCGCTGATGGTCTCTTCCTTTGCCGGGGTGTGGCTGATGAAGGGGTCGCCGGTGCTGGCGGGCAAGCTGCTGGCCCTGGCGGCATCGGAAACCATTGCCAGCTATTTCTTTGGCGTGGTGCCCCTGTTCGTGCTGATGGGATACCTTGTTTCCGTCACGGGCATGGGCAAGGACGCGTTCGACGTGGCCAACCACCTGTTCCGACGCTGGCGGGGCGGACTTGGCATCGGCACCGTGGGCGCCAACGCCATCTTCGCCGCCATTACCGGCATTTCCATTGCGTCGGCGGCCGTCTTTACCCGCATTGCGGTGCCCGAAATGGTGCGGCACGGCTATTCGAAGCGCTTTTCGGTGGGGGTCGTGGCCGGCTCGTCGGTGCTGGGCATGCTGATTCCGCCCAGTCTGCTTCTCATTCTTTACGGACTGCTGACCGAACAATCGGTGGGCGACCTGTTTGTTGCCGGCATCCTCCCCGGCCTGCTGCTGGCACTGGTGTTTGCCCTTGGCATCATGGCCATGACCGTCGTGCGCCCCTCCATGGTGGGGGGCGGCGCCCGGCTTGCCGGAAAGGAAGGACAGCTTTCGGGTCGGGACCTGCTGGCCAAGTCCGTTCCCATCGGCCTTCTGATCGGGCTGGTGCTGGGCGGCATTTACGGGGGGTTCTTCACCCCCATCGAGGCGGGGGCAGTGGGGTGCCTTGGCGCCATCGTGATCGGCATCGCCAAGCGCAAGCTGTCCCTTCAAAGTTTCTGGCAGGTGCTCAACGATACCGGGCTGGTGACCGCATCGATCCTGTTCCTGATCATAGCGGCGCAGATGTATTCGCGCATGCTCGCCCTGTCCGGAGTTCCGGCCGGGTTCGGCAGTTTTATTGCCTCGGCGGATATCGGGTTCTGGGGCATCATCCTTTCCTACGTGGCGCTGGTGATCGTGATGGGCACCATTCTGGACAGTTCCTCGATCATGCTGATTCTCGTTCCCCTGATGCTGCCGGTGGTGTCAGACATGGGAGTCAATCTGGTCTGGTTCGGCATCATCACCGTAATCGCGGTGGAGGTGGGCCTGCTGACGCCACCGTTCGGCATCTCGGTTTTCGTCATCAAGTCGGCGCTTGACGACCCGGATATTTCACTGGGCGACATCTTTGCCGGTGCAGCCCCGTTCGTGGTCATGATGCTGATCGTTCTGGGCCTTGTGCTGGCCTTTCCTGCTCTTGCTACCATTCTGATCTGAAGGAGGCCCCCGATGGTACGTCGCATTATTGATCTTTCGGTTCCCCTGGAGGCGGACATTCCTTCCGACCCACCGGTCATGCTGCCGAAGATCCAGTACCTGGACCACTCCATGACCGCCCAGCAGGTGATGGATTTCTTCCCCGGACTGAAAAAGGAAGACCTGCCGGGGGGCGAAGGCTGGGCCATCGAAATGCTTCAGATTGCCACCCATAACGGCACCCATCTGGATGCCCCTTATCATTTCCATTCGACCATGAATAACGGGGAACGGGCCATCACCATCGACGAGGTGCCACTGGAATGGTGCTTTTGCCCGGGGGTCAAGCTGGATTTCCGGCACATGGAAGACGGGTATGTGGCCACGGCCAACGATGTAGAGGCGGAACTGAAGCGGATCGGACACGAATTGCGCCCGCTGGATATCGTGGTGGTCAATACCTCGGCGGGGGCGGCCTACGGGCAGCCGGACTATCTGGCCAAGGGCTGCGGCATGGGGCGGGAGGCCACCCTCTACCTGCTGGAGCGCGGGGTGCGGGTGACGGGCACCGACGCCTGGAGCTGGGACGCGCCCTTTGTCCACACGGCAAGGGAGTATGGCAGGACCGGGGATGCCTCCATCATCTGGGAAGGGCACCGGGCGGGCATGGTGCAGGGCTATTGCCACATGGAAAAACTAACCAATCTGGAGCAGCTTCCGGCCACCGGATACGAGATTTCCTGCTTCCCCTACAAGATCAAGCGGGCCTCGGCCGGGTTCATCCGTGCCGTGGCCATATTCGAAACGGACAAGGAGGACTAGGGACCGTGGCAAGAGCAAACAAGAAAGTCATCATCACCTGTGCCATCACCGGGGGCATTCACACCCCCACCATGTCGGAATATCTGCCCATCACGCCGGATCAGATTGCCACCCAGGCCATCGATGCGGCAAATGCGGGGGCCTCGATCCTGCACCTGCATGCCCGCAATCCGGAAAACGGCATGCCAACACCGGATCCGGACGTGTTCATGCAGTTCCTGCCCCGGATCAAGGAGGCTACCGACGCGGTGATCAACATCACCACGGGCGGGGGACTGGGGATGACGGTGGAGGACCGGCTGGCCGGCCCCCTGGCGGCGGAGCCTGAAATGTGTTCGCTAAACATGGGGAGCATGAACTTTTCCCTGCACCCCCTCGCCTATCGCTACACGAACTGGAAATATGAGTGGGAAAAGAAGTTCCTGCTGGCCAGCGAAGACTTCATCTTCCGCAACACGTTCAAGGACATTGCCTACATCTTCGAGCATCTGAGCGCCTGCGGCACCCGCTTCGAACATGAATGCTATGATATCGGACACCTGTACAATCTGGCCTATTTCGTCGATCAGGGGCTTATCAAGCCGCCCTTCTTCGTGCAGTCGATCTTCGGCATTCTTGGCGGGATCGGGGCGGACATGGACAATGTCATGTTCATGAAGCAGACGGCGGACCGGCTGTTCGGCGACGATTACATCTGGTCGGTGCTGGCGGCGGGGAGATATCAGATGCCCTTCGTCACCCAGGCCGCCATGCTGGGGGGCAATGTGCGGGTGGGGCTGGAAGATTCCCTGTTCATCGGCAAGGGGGAACTGGCCACATCCAACGCGGCGCAGGTGACCAAGATCCGGGGTATCCTTGAATCCCTGGGCCACCAGATCGCCACCCCGGATGAAGCCCGAAAGATTCTGGGACTAAAGGGACCGGACAGCGTGAAGTTCTGAGTGATGGGGACAAAACCACTTGCCGGATTTGCAACTGCCAGGTTTGTACGGCCCCCTTTTTCCGACCTGCACCATGGCGGAGGGGGCCTGCGGCGCGTGATTGTGCGCAGCCTCCGGGGAACCCGTATCCCCTGGTTCACGTCCCCGGTTGCCGGTCTTCCCATGGTGCATTGGCAGGAGAGGAATTGACATGAACAACCCGGAAAAACCGAATCCGAACAAGGGAATGCCGGCAAAAGCTGTCGTTGAATTTCATTGCTCCGGACATGCAACCGGAAAGATGCGCAACGAGCTTGCCGTGACCATGGTCAAACCGTTCGAAGAACATTTCGAACTGGCCACTGACGAAGGCAAGTTCCACGGGGGGGATGCCTCCGCACCCCCTCCCCTTGCCATGTTCGTGGGCGCCCTTACCGGCTGCATCATGACCCAGGTACGGGCCTTTGCCAAACGGATGGACGTGTCACTGAAGGGGCTGGATGTGGAAGCGCGGGTGCAATGGGACTGGACGGCAAGGGACCGGATCTACGAAACGGCCCCCCGCTCGTTTGAAATCGACGTGCTGATCGACAGCGACGACGATCGGGAAAAGGTGCGCCAACTGGTCGCTGCCGCCCGCAAGGGCTGTTTCATCGAACAGACCCTTGGGCAGAAAAATACCATCCGCCACCGGATCAAAACAGCAAGCGGATGGGAAACCGCCTGAGGGCGCCCGAAACAGATGGACTTCTGCCGGAGCGTTCTGGAGGCTGTCCACATCATTCCCACTCGCACATCATTCCCACTCGATGGTGCCGGGGGGCTTGGATGTGACGTCATAGACGATCCGGTTGATGCCGGGTACCTCGTTGATGATGCGCGTGGCGGCCCGGCCCAGAAAAGCCAAGTCAAAGGGGTAAAAATCCGCCGTCATGCCATCCACCGACGTCACGGCCCGCAGGGCACAGACATATTCATACGTCCGTCCGTCTCCCATCACCCCAACGCTCTGGACCGGAAGCAGCACTGCAAAGGCCTGCCAGATTTCATCATAAAGACCACTCTTGCGGATTTCGTCCAGATAGACCCGATCGGCGGCCCTGAGAATGTCCAGCTTTTCCCGGGTCACGCCACCGGGCAACCTGAGGGCCAGCCCCGGCCCCGGGAAGGGATGGCGGGCGATAAAATCCTCGGGCAAACCCAGTTCATGGCCAAGTTTTCTCACCTCGTCCTTGAACAGTTCGCGCAACGGCTCGACAAGGGACATATTCATCTTTTCAGGCAGCCCGCCCACATTGTGGTGGGACTTGATGGTCTGGGACGGCCCGCCGGTAAAGGATACGCTCTCGATCACGTCGGGATAGAGCGTGCCCTGGGCCAGAAATCGGGCGTCCCCGATCTTTTCGGCCTCGCGCTCGAACACCTGAATGAACAGGCTTCCGATGATCTTTCGCTTTTCTTCAGGGTCGCTTACCCCCTCAAGGGCGTCCAGAAACAGGTCGGCAGCGTCTACCAGTACCAGTTTCAGGCCCGTGCGGGTGCGGAACATCTCCGCCACGTCCTGCGCCTCGTTGTGGCGCATCAACCCGTGATCCACCAGGATGCAGG
>JALWTJ010000136.1 GCA_027082895.1 Hyphomicrobiales bacterium
ATTGGGCAATGGAACGCCGGTGGTGCTGATGCGTGACCACCAGCCTACCGGGGGCTATCCCCGCATTGCCACCATCATCAGCCCGGACCTGGATCGCTTTGCCCAAATGCGCCCCGGCAGCGACGTACAGTTCCGCCCCGTCACCGTGGCCCACGCCCATGCCATCCTCAAGCAATGGAAACATGACAAATGACCCATGACCACGCTCTGAAAGCCATGGACCTGAATGCTGATCTGGGGGAGGGGGCAACCAATGACGTGGCCCTGCTGGAGATCGTCTCCAGTGCGTCAATTGCCTGCGGTGCCCATGCCGGAAATGACGACCTGATGCACGAAACCATCCGGCAGGCAGCACAACGCCATGTGCGCATCGGCGCCCATCCCGGCTATCCGGACCGGAAGAATTTCGGCAGGCTTGAACTGGATCTGCCTGCCGATGAAGTTGCCGGACGTGTCGCTGAACAGCTTGAACGGTTTCTTGAAGCCGCCCACACGGCCGATGCACAAACGTCATATGTCAAGCTGCATGGTGCCCTTTATAACCGGGCGGCGTCCGATTTCGACTTTTCCTGTCGCATATTCGAGCGCATTCAGCAGATGCAGCCGCAACTGGCCATCATGGCCCTGGACAATTCAAGTCAGGTAAAGGCAGCACGCCATGTCGGCCTCGGCTACATTCCGGAGGCCTTTGCCGACCGCCGTTACAGTGCCGACGGCAAGCTGGTCAGCCGTACCCAGCCCGGTGCGGTAATCCACGATGCCGCCAGCGCCGTGACCCAGGCACTGGCCATTGTCCGCGACCGCCGCATCACAACTCTGGACAATCAGACAATCGCCTCCGGCGCAACATCCCTGTGCCTGCATGGGGACAACGCACAGGCCCTGACTCTTGCCCGCAGGATCCGGGACGCCCTGAAACAGGCCGGAATTACCATAAGGGCGCTTCCCCTGTCACCGCCCGCCCTGTGAGAGTTCAGCGTTCCCTTCGCCGCTGACGGCGGCGCTTGCCGGTGCTGCCACCGCCAGATTGCAAGGGGGACAAGCCGAACCGCTTCCGGGTCACCTCGAACGGGTCAAGGGAATTGGGCAGGCCCATGGCATGGACGAAATGGTCCTGAAACGCTGGCTCAAGGGCCGTTTCGATCTTCCTGATATTCAGAACCATCGTTTCAATCTGTTTGCGTGCGTCCATGTCCAGAAGGGCAGCAAGTGCCCCCTGTCCGGCTGCATTGCCTACCGATTTCAGCCGTTCTACCTCAACGTCCGGTACCAGGCCCAGCAACAGGGCATAGGCCGGGTCGATATAGGAACCAAAGGCTCCTGCCAGCCGGATATCGTTGATCGTGTCCAGTTGCGCCTTTTCCAGCAGCAGCTTGACCCCGGCATAAAGGGCGGCCTTTGCCAGCTGGATAGCCCGGATGTCGTTCTGGGTCAGCAGCAGGCGCGGCCCTTCCTTTCGAATGACATAGGCAAAGGTACGACCTGAGGGCACAAGACGCTCTTTTTCGGCCTGTGTGCGCGGTGCGCGAATGATGCCGTCCGCCGAAAGAATACCGGCTGCCAGCATCTCGCCCACGATCTCGATGATGGCAGAACCGCAAAGCCCCGTTATGCCGGTGCGGGCCGCCTGTTCGTCAAATCCGTCCTCGTTGGACCAGAGTTCTGAACCGATGATGCGGAAGTGGGGAACCAGCGTGTCCTTGTTGATACGGATGCGTTCAATGGCACCGGGGGCCGCCCGTTGTCCGCACGAAATTTCCGCCCCCTCCAGCGCGGGGCCCGTCGGCGAGGAAGCGGCGAACAGTTGCGCGCCATCCCACAGGATGATCTCGGCATTGGTCCCCACATCGACA
>JALWTJ010000137.1 GCA_027082895.1 Hyphomicrobiales bacterium
ACCTGCAACACCGGATCCATCAACGTGCTTCTCAAGGCAGGTTTCATCACTAGCGGACAGACGACCGCCGACTGCGGACAGCACCGAAACACGCAGCAGACGATCCTGAACTGGGAGGCCGGAACATGAACATGCAGACCCCCGAAGCACAATTGATCGAACTGACCCCCCTCAGCCTGTCCGATGCGGACTGGATCACCCAGGGCCTGAGCACGTTCGATGTGGCCGGAAATCTGACAGTTCCCTACCCCTATTCCCTTGCCGATGCCCATCTGTGGCTGACGGGAACGGAATTCTGGAAACATCCGGATAACCTGCGCCTGAAGATTTCCCACCCCGGAGAGGGGGGCATTGGCGTGGTATCCATCCGGAAGGTGGAAAACATGCCAACGCTGGGTTACTGGCTGTCCCCCCGTTTCTGGGGCCGCGGCATCATGTCCCGTGCCGTACGCGACACGGTGGCCCGCTACTACAGGCAGACCGTGACCGACATCATCCATTCCGGAGTGTTCCATTTCAACATGGCTTCCCTGGCCGTTCAGCACAAGATCGGTTTCATGGAAACGGGACGCTCCAGTATCTATTGTCCGGCCCGGGGAGGCGATATAGAACATATCGACACCGAACTGACCCGCGACGCATTCGAGGCCGCCATCCAATGAAATTTCTCGATCAGGCCAAGATATTCGTGAAGTCGGGCAATGGCGGCAATGGCGCTGTTGCCTTCCGGCGGGAAAAATATGTGGAGTTTGGCGGTCCTGCTGGCGGCAATGGCGGCAAGGGAGGCGATGTCTGGATCGAATGTGTCGACGGACTGAACACCCTGATCGACTATCGCTACATGCAGCACTACAAGGCTGGCACCGGCATCGGAGGCATGGGCAAGGACCGCACCGGCGCCAATGGTACCGACATTACCCTGCGCGTTCCCGTTGGCACCCAGGTATTTGAAGAAGACAATGAAACCCTGATCTGCGACCTGACAGAGGTGGGGCAAAGGGTCCGCCTTCTGGAAGGGGGCAATGGCGGCTTTGGCAACGCCCATTTCAAGTCCGCCTCCAATCAGGCCCCCCGCCATGCCAATCCCGGCCTGCCCGGCGTCGAAAAATGGATCTGGCTGCGCCTGAAGCTGATCGCGGATATTGGCCTGGTCGGCCTGCCCAATGCGGGAAAGTCCACTTTCCTTGCTGCCGTCTCCGCCGCCAGACCCAAAATTGCCGATTACCCCTTCACTACCCTGCATCCAAATCTGGGCGTGGTACGGATCGGCGAAAAAAGCTGTGTCATGGCTGATATTCCCGGCCTGATAGAAGGGGCCCATGAGGGCGCAGGGATAGGCGACCGTTTTCTGGGCCATGTGGAACGTTGCGGGGTCCACATCCATCTCATCGATGCCACCAGCGAAAACGTGAAGGCCGATTACACCACCATCCGCGAGGAACTGATTGCCTATGGCCACGGACTGGCCGACAAGCACCAGATCGTTGTCCTGAACAAGATTGATGCCCTGAGCGACAGGGAAGTCGAGGAAAAGAAACAGCAGCTTGCCCCCCTTGTCGGTGCCCGGCCACTTGCCGCTTCTGCCGTGTCCGGCAAGGGCATCCAGCCGGTCCTGTTCGCAGCCATGACGGCCTTGGAGCAACACAAGGACAGCCAGAGAGAACAGGCAGCAACAAAGGAGGACATGAAATGGTCCCCCTGACGGACGGTTCCAGATCCCGCAGCACCCCCGAAGCAAACAGGGAAGGCACCCTGGCCAGCCTGAATTGCCTCGTCATCAAGATCGGCTCCGCCCTGCTGGTGAACACCCGGACAGGCGCGTTGAAAAGAGACTGGCTGACCAGCCTGTGC
>JALWTJ010000138.1 GCA_027082895.1 Hyphomicrobiales bacterium
CATGGCCCTTGCCCAGGTAGTGGCCCGCCATGGACATCAGGCATTGCTGCTGGCCCGGTCGGAAAGTGTGATTGCCTCGATCCGGCATTCCCGCATCCATCCGGCTCTGGGGACGGACATCGAATTGTCCGACAAGGTCGTGGCCGGATCCGATCCGGTGGCCCTGAAAGATGTGGATCTGCTGGTGCTGGCGGTTCCTGCACAGGCCAGCCGATCGGTTCTTCGGTCCCTGTCCGATCTGGCTGGGGGACAGGTGCCGATCGTGGTAACGGCCAAGGGATTCGAGCGGGACAGTCAGGCGCTGCAGAGCGATATTGTGGGGCAGGTCTGGCCGAACGCGGTGCCCGTTGTTCTGTCCGGTCCCAGTTTTGCACGGGATGTGGCCCTTGGTTTGCCAACCGCTGTCACTCTTGCCGCAACGGATGCCGAAATACTGGAACGGGTGGCGGCATTCTTTGCCGGCCCGGCATTTCGTCCCTATCTGGGGGATGATCCGGTGGGGGTACAGTTGTGCGGGGGGCTGAAGAATGTCTATGCGCTGGGAAGCGGGGCCATCGAGGGGGCCGGGCTCGGCCTTTCGGCCCGGGCGGCGTTCATCAGCCGGGCGGCAGCAGAAATGGGGCGCATGGTGGATGCCTTTGGCGGCAGGCCGGCAAGCGTTGCCTCTCTGGCGGGGATGGGGGATCTGGTACTGAGCTGCAGTTCTTCCCAATCGCGCAATTTCCGGTTCGGGCTGGAGTTGGGCCGAGGGGGCAAGACGGCGGACATTCAGAACCGTCTGGGATTTCTGGCCGAAGGGGTGGCAAGCACCCCGGTGGCCCGGGCCATGGCGGCCGGGAAGGGGGTGGATGCCCCCTTGATCCGCGCGGTGGCGCAGCTATTGTCCGGTCAGACCAGCATTCAGACCATTGTCAGAGACCTGATGGGACGTCCGATCAGGCGGGAGGGATAGAAGATGCAATTTGTCATTATCGGAGATGACGGGGAAGGGGTGCTGGAAAAGCGCAAGGCTGCCCGTCCGGACCATCTGGCCTACTGGAAGGGGCAGGGTGCCCGTTTTCTTGCGGCCGGGCCGTTCGTGGACGGGGCGGGGGTGCCCACGGGATCGCTGATCGTGATCGAAGCGGACAGCCGCGAGCAGGCCGAACAGCTGGCGGCGGGCGATCCTTATGTGACGCGTGGCGTGTTTGCCCGTTACACGGTGCGGGGCTGGAGCTGGCTGTTCGGTCGGCCCGAATAGGCCCCGTGCTACAAGTCAATCGAACCTGCGGAGAAATATCATGGCCTACTGGCTGTTCAAATCGGAGCCGGGCACCTGGAGCTGGCAGGATCAGGTTGCCAAGGGCGCGCCCGAACAATGGGATGGGGTGCGCAACTATCAGGCCCGCAACAACATGCGCCAGATGCAGGTGGGGGAACTGGGGTTCTTCTATCATTCGGTGAACGAGAAGCGAATTGTGGGCATTGTGCGGGTGGCAGCGGCCTGCCATCCGGATACAACTACCGATGATCCGCGCTGGGAATGTGTGGATGTGGAGGCAGTTCGCCCCCTGCGGGTGCCGGTGAGCCTTGAACAGATCAAGCAGGAGCCGGAATTGGCCGACATGGTTCTGGTGAAAAATTCCCGCCTGTCCGTGCAGCCGGTGACGGAGGCAGAATGGGTTCACATTTGCAAAATGGGTGGAATTGATCCATAAGGGGCACGCGGAACTGCGACAAAAGGTCGCAAGTAATGGGAGGCACCAGATGTTGAACATGGGCGTGAACTGGCTGGCGGTCCTTCTGGCGACGATTGCCAGCATGGCTCTGGGCATGGTGTGGTACATGGGGTTTGCCAAGGCATGGATTTCAGCGACGGGAAAAAGCGAACAGGAACTGATGGGGGAGGGAAAGAGCCCGTCCCCCTTTGTTTTTGCAGCGCTTGCCCAGTTCGTGATGGCTTTTTTTCTTGCCAATCTGGTGCCCGGTGTCTGGGGAAGTCTTTCGGCCTACAATGGGGCAATGACCGGTCTTTTTGTCTGGGGCGGGTTCGTGATCACGGCCATGATCATCAACCATCGCTACCAGAGCATGAGCTGGAAGCTGACCCTGATCGACGGGGGATACCTGCTCGGGGTGCTGGTGGTGCAGGGAGTGGTGATCGGCCTGTTCGGTTGATCCGGGGGCCTGCTTCCGGTTTTTAGTGCGCCGGGCACAACGGTTTTCGGGGTGTTTTCTGTCAGAAATCCGATGTCAGACCCTTGACTTCCCAGTCTCCGAACCGGGCCGGGTCCAGGCCGCCGCGCCCGCCCTTTTCCCGGGGCGCCATGCGGGTTCGGGCATCGATTTTTCCGCGCCTGTTTTCGGCTTCCTCGAGGGCGCGCCGGGCCGCGGGGGATATTGTGGAGGTGCCCGGTTTTTTCCGTTCAGCGGCGGGTTTCCGTGCCGGTTCGGATTTTGCTGTTGTATCGCTCATGGACAATCCGATACACCGGCCGGGGGTTGGGCGGCAAATGAATTCTGAATGCCGCTGATATCGGCGCGGGCTTGTCCTTACGGACAAGGTTCCGCCGGGAGTGATCTTCCGTTTATCGGGAAAGGTGGCAGATGGGCAGCAAACCGGCAAAGGGGCCTGTTGCAGGACTTGAGGTTCGTCAGAAGGCAGCCGAGACATTGCATCGGGTGCTGGGGGGGGAGGTGTTTCGTCCCTTTACGCCGGTGGATCTGGCGGGGGGGCAGGATCGGGCGCTGGCCAATCGGCTGGTCACGCTGGCCCTGCGCCGGCATGGGCACCTGAATCTTCTCATGGACCGGTTGCTGAAAAGGGGGGTGCCGCCCCGTAGCGGCCTGTTTGAAGCCCTGTTGCGCATCGGGCTGGTGCAACTTGTGTTCATGGACCGGGCGGACCAGCATGCGGCGGTTCATCTGTGCGTGGAAGCGGCTAAGCGGGACCGGCGGGCGCAACGCTATGCGGGGGTGCTGAACGGGGTCTTGCGGCAGGCGCAACGGCATCCGGAGATGGTGGACGAACTGGGCATGGCGGAGCTTTTCCCTTCCTGGTTGCAAAAGAACTGGCGGCGGGCCTACGGGCCGGACATGCTTTCGGCTTTCGGTAAAGAACTGCTGGCTGGTGCCGCACTGGACATCGTATGTCCAACCGAAGGCCTGCCAGAGGCGGCGGACGGCAAGGCGCAGGGTCCGAAGGAGCAGGATGGGCAAGAGGCTGCCGTGCGGAGGGATGGTTCGGCATGTGCCGCACTGCAGGCCCGGCCCCTTTTGGGGTCCGTGTTGCGGGTGGAACACCAAGCTGCCCCGGTGGCGCAGTTGCCCGGTTTCGTTGAAGGGAAATGGTGGGTGCAGGATGTGGCCGCGTCCCTAGCCGCGCCCCTGTTTCGCCTGAAGACGGGCGCCCGGGTGCTGGACATGTGTGCGGCGCCGGGAGGCAAGACGGCGCAACTGGCGCATCGCGGATTTGCGGTTACGGCGCTGGACAGGTCAGAAGACCGGTTGCAGCGGTTGCGGCAAAACATGGACCGTTTGCATCTGGACGTACAGGTCGAAAGGGGGGATGCACGGGAGTATTTCGATTCCGGGGGGTTCGAAGGGGTGCTGATCGACGCGCCATGTACTGCAACCGGCACTTTCCGGCGGCACCCGGAGGTGCTCTGGCATCGTTCCCAAAGGGATGTTTCCAGCCGTGTGGACCTGCAACGGGCGATCATTGCCAACGGGGTGCGCAATCTGAAACGGGGCGGAGAATTGATTCTTTGCGTGTGTTCACTGCAAGAAGAGGAGGGAGAAGCGCAGGCGGAATGGGTTATGCACACCTTTAATCAACTGGTGCCGTGCCCGGTCAGCAGTGATGAAATCGGGGGCGTGGAAGGCGCCATATCCCCCGCAGGGTGGGTCAGAACCCATCCGGGGCTGCATGTTCCGGGTCCGCAAGGGGGGAGCATGGACGGATTTTTCATTGCCCGCTGGCGTCTTGATGGTGTCCGGGACGCTGTTTGAGCAAACATGTGAGTGGTGAAAACACGCAAGATGGGTGATAATATCGATTCCTCGGGGGGCGATACAATTATCAACATGAAGCGATCCGAATGATCTTGTTTGGCCGTTGGCGCTCAGGCAAAACCGTTATCGACAGGACGATCACGTCAGCGATGTTCCGCTGGACGTGGAGCGGTCTGTCGGATGCCGAATATCTGGGGGTTCTGCGCGAGTTCCGGCCTGCGGATGCCGAGACGGTCCATGAAATGATGGATGGGCGCTACCTTCTGGCCTCCAAGCTGGTGGATACGGGGCGGGTGTCCCCATTTTCTCCCCATATCCAGCATGCATCCAGTTTTCATCGGCGCTGGCATGACGAGTTGCATGGTTTTTCCTGGCTGCGCCATTTCAACGAGGCACGACAGCCCGAACAGCGGGAGTTTGCCCGCACCCTGGTGCTGGACTGGATCGGACGCAACGGGGATTTTGATGCGGACAGCTGGGGGCTGACCCTGACGGCCCAGCGGGTCATGAACTGGCTGCGCCATCTGAACCTGTTGGCAGAAGGGGCGAGCCGGGAGCAGAACAAGACGATTTTCCGGGCCATTTCCACCCAGGTTCAGGCCACCAAGCTGCGTGCTCCTTACGCGGTTGAGCGAATCGATTCCCTGATGGCCAACATTCTGCCGGTTGCCGTTGCCCTTTGTGATGGTAGTGAAGAATCCCATGTCAAGCAGGTGACCGAGAACCTGTGCCGGCAGCTGGAAATGCATCTGGATGCGGACGGTTTTTTCCTCTCCCGCAATCCGGCAACGCAACTGGTTCTGCTGGAGGAACTGGTTTCGATCCGGCTGACCCTTTCGCAACGGTCCAAGGAACTGGTCCGGAAACTGGGTGCGATCATCGACAGGATGCACCTGGCACTGGACAGTATTACCCTGACCACGGGTGAGCCGGTCTATTTCAACGGGTGTGGGCAATTGCCCACGGAACTGATCTTTGCCGTGCAGACCCAGGGCAATTTGCGCCGGCAGGGCAATGTTGCGGTTTCGGGCTACGGGGTGATCAGCGAGGGGGATGCCATTGCGGTGCTCGATGATGGGCGGGTGCCGCCCGCCCCTTATGCCCGGCAGGCCCATGCGGGGGCGCTGGCGGTGGAATTCAGCCATGGGCGTGATCTGGTATTCGGTTCGTGCGGGCCGGCACCGGAGGAATTGCGGGAATCCGCGGATCTGTTCCGGGCAACGGCTGCCCATTCCGCACCCACGGTCGATGATGAACCTGCGGCCCGGTTTGCCCATTCGGGGGTGCTGATGTCGCACGGGGAGAAGCCGTTTCTCCAGGTGAGCGGGGAGGGGCCGGAAATCGTTGCGCGTACGGGGGCCTATCGCTCGCGCTATGGCATCGAGATCGAACGGCGGGTATCGCTTCTGAGCGGCGGGGATACGCTTGTCGGGCAGGACCGCATCCTGGTGCCGGGGGGGCGGCGCAAATTCGCCGGAACTTTCCGGCAACGCTTCCATCTTGCTCCGGGTGCGGTTGCGGAACGCTCCGAGGGGGAGCAGATGATCACCATCCGCATGCAGTCAGGGGTGGTGTGGACGTTTCTGTGGGAAGCGGCAAGTGCGCAGATCGCCCAGAGCGTGCGGCAGTCGGCCCATATCGGGTATCACCGGACGCAGCAGATCGTTCTGGAGAGTGAACTGGGACGGGATGTGGAAGTGGCCTGGATTTTCACGTTGCAATAGGGCCACGGTGGCGAAAATTGTCATGCATATTGTCGTTTCACCTCTCTTTTTTCCGCGGGCAGTTCAGTTTTGGATTGCCATTGACCGGCGCGATTTCTAAACGCTGGTCGTGCAGGGGTTTCCGCGATTTCCGATTGCCGGGGGGCCTTGTCGAACAGGTGTGGGCAGAAAGGTGCAAACATGAGCCGGGACAGGGAAAGAACAAGGATCGGGCGGGCGCTCGTTTCCGTATATGACAAGCAGGGAATCCTTGAATTCTGCCGTGGTCTGTCCGGGTTGGGGGTGGAAATCGTTTCCACGGGCGGAACGGCGGGTCTTCTGGCCGACAATGGGCTGGCCGTGGTGGAAATTTCCGAGTTGACCGGGTTTCCCGAAATGATGGACGGGCGGGTCAAGACGCTTCATCCCCGGGTGCATGGGGGCATTCTGGGGGTTCGGGATAATGAGAACCATCTCAGTTCCATGCGCATTCATCAGATACGGCCGATCGATCTGGTAGTGGTCAATCTTTATCCGTTCGAGGACAAGGTGGCTGCCGGGGCACCTTACGACGAGATCGTGGAAAATATCGATATTGGCGGCCCGGCCATGATCCGGTCGGCGGCCAAGAATCATGGGGACGTGGTGGTTGTGGTTGATCCGGCGGATTATGAAACGGTGCTCGGGGCGCTGAGGGAAGATGGTGATGTTCCCCTGTCCCTGCGCCAGAAGCTTGCGGCCAAGGCCTTTGCCCGCACGGCGGCCTATGATGCGGCCATCGCCAACTGGTTTTCCGACGTGCTGGATTATCCGGATACGCCCTGGCGCACCCGGGGGGGAGAATTGCAACAGGTTATGCGTTACGGAGAAAATCCGCACCAGTGGGCGGCTTTTTATCGGGATCATGCGCCTCTGGCGGGGGTGGCAAGTGCCCGGCAGGTACAGGGCAAGGTGCTCTCTTACAACAATATCAATGACACGGATGCGGCCTTTTGCCTTGTCAGCGAGTTTGATCCGGCGGACGGGGCGGCGGTGGCCATCATCAAGCATGCCAACCCGTGCGGGGTCGGGCTGGGGGACAGTCTGGAGACGGCCTATGAAAAGGCGTTGCGGTGCGATCCGGTCAGCGCCTTTGGCGGTATCGTGGCCCTGAACGGGGAGATTACCCTGCCGGTGGCGCAAAAGATCATCGATGTCTTTACCGAAGTGATCATTGCACCTTCGGCCAGCGAAAAGGCTCTGGCGCTGTTCGAAAAGAAAAAGAACCTGCGTGTTCTGCTGACCGGGCAGCTTGGCGACCCCAAGGCGAAGGTCATGGACGTAAGAAGCGTTACCGGGGGAATGCTGGTGCAGACCCGGGACAATCGGAACGTGGATGATTGCGACCTGAAGGTGGTGAGCAGGCGGCAGCCTGACGAGCGGGAAATGGCGGATCTGAAACTGGCGGCAAAGATTGCCAAGCACGTCAAGTCCAATGCCATCGTGTTCGTCAGGGACGGGGCCAGTGTCGGCATTGGTGCCGGGCAGATGAGCCGGGTGGATTCAACCATCATTGCGGCACGCAAGTCAAAGGAAGCGGCCCGGGCCATGGGGCAGAAACAGCCCCTGAGCCAGGGGGCGGTTCTGGCGTCCGATGCGTTCTTTCCCTTTGCCGATGGGGTGGTGGCGGCGATCAAGGCGGGGGCAACCGCCATTATTCAGCCGGGGGGATCGATCCGGGACGAAGAAGTGATCGCGGCGGCGGACAAGGCGGGGATCGCCATGGTGTTTACCGGCATGCGCCATTTCCGGCATTAGAGCACTTCCCGAAAAGTGTGAAGCGGTTTTCGGACAAGAAGTGCGGAAATATCAAACAGATAGAGCGTGGTCTTGATTCCATCAGAAAC
>JALWTJ010000139.1 GCA_027082895.1 Hyphomicrobiales bacterium
TTCCCCTCGCGAGGAAAAGCGTCGGTTTTCTCGTCATTGCCCTTGTACAACAAAGACAACAAAACAGCAAAATCTTGTCGGTCAACCGACAGTCATTCTGCCACGTTCGAGAAGTCGCTGACAGTGGGAGCCGCAAATTCTGGCCTGCATCGTCAGCGCTGGCGGGTTATATGAAAGACCAAACAATCTGTCAACACCCAAAATTCCACTTTGAAAAATAAAATATCAATGTGAAATTTCAACCAGTTAGCAGCATCTGGTCTCTGTTTCCGTCGACCTTCATTCTGCGTGGGCGGGTTATAGGGGCGGCCAGTTGGCGAGTCAACACGTGTTTGTGCCTGTTGGCGCTTTTTTTTGCCTTTCTTTTTCCGGCAGGAAATTGCCGCTGCAACCGTGCCGTTCCCATATCCCGAAAACCGGCCGGAAACGCCGATTGTCCGGACCATCAACTCCCTGTTTGGCGTGGTCCACTCAGGGCCAATCCATCTCGGATCCCGGGCATCGGGCAAGCATCTTTTGCTTTCGCTCTCATGGAAGCTGCAATAAACTGCACCGGAAAAGCATGAAAGATGTATGTCAAGATGGCATCCCGGGCCTTTGCGGCCCCGCTCCCCCGTTGCCGGCCGGACGTGTCACCGCAACTTCCCGAAGGAGAAACGCATGAACACAGACACACAAACAAAGGGAACCTGGATGGTGGCCGCTGCCGGTCTGTTTGGTGCCCTAGGGGTGGCCAGTGCCGCCGGTGCCGCCCACGCGGATCCCAATGGTCTTCTGGCCCCCGCCTCCGCCATGTTGCTGGCCCACGCCCCGACCCTGATTGGCCTTTATGCCGCCCGCACCCGGATCGCCTTTGTTTCCATCGCCGCCTTCATCCTGTTTGCCGGCACCCTGATCTTCACCACCGATCTGGCCCTGGCCTATTATGGCATCACCAACCCCTTTCCCATGGCCGCCCCCATTGGCGGTGTTCTGATGATCTCGGGCTGGCTGGTAGTGATTGTCTGCGCCTTCTTTCCCGTCAGGACGACGGGACGCCCCAAAGCGTGACCAACACATGGCGCAACAAACACACGGCACATGAAATCATAACGCGGGGAACACGCAATCGTTCCCGCGCGAATCAGAGCAAGGCACAACACGCCGCTGGCTAAGCGACCAGGCGCCGCCAGCTGAACAAACAGACGCCGCCAGCTGAACGACCAGACACCGCCAGCTGAACGACCAGACACCGCCAGCTTGCGGGCAATGCTCTGCCTTCCCGAAACGGGTCTGCTGATGCCCGGGTCCGGCTTCATGGCAAAACTTTTGCAACACGGCAGCTTGCCGCACCCGATGTCGGCCGCCCCTTCACATTGTCGACAGATTCTGCTGGCAGCAAATCGCGGCCGAAGGTATCAACAAAGATATCACAAACTGTCAGCCTGCCATTGACCCGGCTTTTTGGGGAGCATCCGGTTTCAGAACATGTCCAGCGCCGAACGAAACAGACACGCGGCCATGTTGCGCTCCAGCGGCTATGAGGATTCGGTTCCCCTGACCCTCCAGTCCAGCGAGGGAGACATCCCCCAGGGGCGCGAACTGTCCCTGTCATGGCTGGCAGGAACCATCATGACCGGCCTGACATCGGTGATCCTGATGGGGGGCGCACTCTATGTGTCCATTCTGGGGCAGGACAGTTTTTCCACCCCCTATGACGCCCTGACCATTCAGGCAAAGGCCCCGGCCCCCGCCCGTTCTGGAAGCAGGCCTGGTCGAACTTCCGCCGGTTGTGGACCCCGGTCGTCCGGCACTGGAAGGAAAAAGACGACGCGGGACGGATCGTGGTCTGTCGCCGCTGGG
>JALWTJ010000140.1 GCA_027082895.1 Hyphomicrobiales bacterium
CCGCCCTGCACAGCGGGGGCAACCTGCTGGTCAGCACACCGCAGGGGTTGCTGGAAATGTCGGCGCGCCGGATCATCCATGCCACGGGAGTGCGCGAGAAACCGCGTTCGGCCCGCCTGATCGGCGGGGCACGGGTGGCGGGCATCTGCAATACCGGTGCCCTGCAATCCATGGTCTATCTCAAGCACATGCGCCCCTTCCGGCGGCCGGTCATCATCGGTTCGGAGCTGGTGGCCATGTCCGCCATCATGACGTGTCACCATGCGGGCATTCGCCCCGTGGCCATGATCGAATCCGAAGGCAAGGTTCTTGCCCGCTGGCCATCGGGCCTGTTCCCGCCCCTGAACGGCATCCGCCTGATGACGGGCACGCAGATCATTTCCATTGAGGGAAGGAAACATGTTACCGGCGTGCGGGTCATGCGGGCAGGCGGTACAATCGAAGAAATTTCCTGCGACGGCGTGGTGCTCAGCGGTCGCTTCACCCCGGAATCCACCCTGGCACGTTCGGGACACCTTGGCGTTGATCCGGGAACCGGCGGCCCCGTGGTGGACCAGTGGGGCCGGTGTTCGGATCCGGCCGTGTTTGCCACCGGCAACCTGCTGCGCCCCGTGGAAACGGCCGGATGGAGCTGGCAGGAGGGGAAAAAATGCGGCGAATGGGTCGCCCGGGATCTGGCGGGGGACCTGCCACAGGACGGGCCCATGGTATCGCTGGAGGCGGGGAACGGGATAAAATATGTGATGCCGCAACAGATACGCCTTCCCGTCAACGCTTCGGGAACAGCCGACTCATCAGGAATGGATCAGGTGCAGTTGCGCGTGCTCAAATCGATCAGCGGAGAACTCGTTGCGCGCAATGAAAAAGGTGTTGTCTGGAGAAAAAAGGTGCGCACCCATCCGGAACGCCGTCTTCTGGTTCCCCTTCGGGAAATCGCTTCGTCACCGGCAGCCGGAACTGTCCGGTTTTCCATTCAGGAAGCGTCCTGATCCTTTTGTCCCGTCCTTTTCCTGCGCCGAGTCCTGCCCCGTTCCGCCATCGAAACGCGTGATTTTCATTTCACGCTGGTGCCGGGCAGCTTCCTTTTCCTGACATTCAGGACAACCGCCCCATCCACTGTTTGTTCGTTGTCATTTGCCAGCGTGCAACATCCACCTTTGAGCAAAATGACAGGAGGGATTTTCCCTCAAGCGTCAGGCACTGATATCCAATTTCGTGCCGACACCGGGCGCTGTCGCCCCTTTTGCCCCTCCGGACTCGGCGGCTTCCTGAACCGCGCTTTCGCCCCGTTCCGCAGCAGCGGATTCCGAAGCCTCGGAAGGCGGCTGCAGTCCGGTAACGGGTGCCGTGTGGCCAATACTGGCAATTGCACTCATGGTCTTCTCCTTTTTTGCAAGGGTGTTGTTGCGCACTCGATGCGCTACCAACGCATATGCCTGTTTTGTTAATGCGAAAATAACGGGTGCAGGAGTCTGGTGGCAGCCGGTTTCAACGGTCCGAGGCGCACAGGCTCCTTCCCCGGGATGCGCGCCCTCTTGCCCTTTTCCCTTCGCGTTTTCCCCTATGCGGGCCCCTACCCTTCATTAGGCATGATGGTCCTAGCATCGGATGCAACTTCACCGGTTACATCCAGATACGGAGATCAACATGGCAAGGGACACCAGCCTTACCGGCACGGAAATATTTTTTGATGATGACGAACTCATCGTTTCAAAAACCGACCTGAAAGGGCGCCTGACCTATTGCAATGACGTGTTTCTGCGCATGGCCGGGTACAGCGAAGAGGAATGCCTCGGGCAACCCCATTCCATGATCCGACATCCGGACATGCCGCG
>JALWTJ010000141.1 GCA_027082895.1 Hyphomicrobiales bacterium
TGCTGCCCCCCTGTCGGAACTGGACAGGAAGCTGGGCTTCATTATCAAGGGATAGTGGTGCCGGACGGCGGCAGGCCCGATCGGGCGCCGTCTTGGGTGTTGCTGTCCCGACCAAACCTTTTCGCCGATCCGGCCACCGGCATCCGTGCGGCCTGCGCAAACGGTTCTTGCGGACGCGCATTTCACGACATTACCAGAGATTTTCGACAGGTTTTCACATGACCAATTCCAATTCCGACGCCGGGGCACGCGATTACTCCGATACCCTGTTTCTGCCAGAAACCGACTTTCCCATGCGGGCCGGATTGCCCAAACGCGAGCCCGGCTGGCTGAAAAAGTGGGAAGACATGGGCATGTTCATGCGGTTGCGCAAACTGTCCGAAGGGCGGGAAAAATATGTCCTGCATGATGGTCCCCCTTACGCCAACGGCAATATTCACATCGGCCACGCCCTGAACAAGGTACTCAAGGATCTGGTCACCCGATCCATGCAGATGCTGGGATATGATTCCGTTTATGTGCCGGGCTGGGACTGCCACGGCCTGCCCATCGAATGGAAGATCGAGGAGCAGTACCGCGCAAAGGGCAGGAACAAGGACGAGGTGCCCATCAACGAGTTCCGCAAGGAATGCCGCGCCTTTGCCCAGCACTGGCTGGACGTGCAGCGCGGGGAGTTCAAGCGGCTCGGCATCACCGGGGACTGGGACAATCCCTATACCACCATGGCCTATGATGCCGAGGCGACCATTGCCGGGGAACTGATGAAATTCTCCATGTCCGGCCAGTTGTACCGTGGCTCCAAGCCCGTCATGTGGAGCGTGGTGGAGCGTACGGCGCTGGCGGAAGCCGAAATCGAATATCACGACGTGGAAAGCGATGCCATCTGGGTCAAGTTTCCGGTGACCGAAGGCCCCCATGGGGGCGCCTTTGTCGTTATCTGGACCACGACCCCCTGGACGATTCCGGCCAACCGCGCCGTCGCCTATTCCTCAAAGCTCTCCTACGGGTTGTATGAGGTGACAGCGGCGGAAAACGACTTTGGCCCGCAACCGGGTGAAAAGCTGATCTTTGCCGATGCCCTGTCCGATGAATGTGCGCAGAAAGCCAAACTGACTTTTCAGCGCATTTCAGATGTGCCCGCCAGCGAACTTGCAGCGACAACCTGTGCCCACCCTCTCAAAGGATTGAGTGGCGGATACGAGTTTGAGGTTCCCCTGCTCGACGGCGACCACGTCACCGACGAGGCGGGAACCGGCTTTGTGCATTCCGCCCCCGGCCACGGGGCCGACGACTTTGAAATCTGGATGTCCAACGCCCGCCAGCTATCCGAGCGGGGCATTGATACCACCATCCCCTTCCTGGTTGACGATGCCGGATATTACACCCAAGACGTGCCCGGCTTTGGTCCACAGGCAAAAGAAGGCGCCGCCCGCATCATTGACGACAAGGGCAAGAAGGGGGACGCCAACAAGCGGGTGATTGCTGCCCTGATCGAGGCGGGGAACCTGTTCGCCCGCGGACGTATCAAGCATTCCTATCCCCATTCCTGGCGGTCCAAGAAGCCGATCATCTTCCGTAACACCCCCCAGTGGTTCGTCTACATGGACAAGGATCTGGAAGGGCCCGGCGACACGTTGCGCACCCGCGCCCTTGCCGCCATCGACGAGACAAGATTTGTTCCTGCCGCACGAAAGAACCGCCTGCGTGCCATGATCGAAAATCGCCCGGACTGGGTTCTGTCCCGCCAGCGCGCCTGGGGTGTGCCCATCGCCGTGTTCGTGGACAGGGAAACCGGCGACATCCTCAAGGATGAACAGGTCAACGCGCGCATT
>JALWTJ010000142.1 GCA_027082895.1 Hyphomicrobiales bacterium
GTCGGCGCGCATCCATGAACTTACATGTGGACCTTCATATGAACCCTCGGGTCACGCCCGAGGGTGACGAGGGGGGCGGGTCGGCGAAGGGAGCGGGTCAGCGAAGCCAGCTGGCTGGGCAAGGTTGCCGGTTGAACCAGGTAGCTGGGTGGCAGAGGCGGCCGGCTGGGCAAGGTGGCTGGATGAGGGAAGTAACCGGGTGATGGAAGTGGCTAGTCAGCGAAGCTAGCTAGTCGGCGAAGGTGACTGACAAGGAAGGCAGCTGGTCCTTGCATGTCAGGGACTGTTGGTCGGGCACCATTTCGGAACTGGCGGTAGTTGTGCGGCTCCGGTCATTCCGCGAAGAAAAATTGACTACGGTCAGAAAAAGGGAAGTGCCGGAGACCTCACCCCTCACCTGCCGTTACGCCGGCCATTTTCACCCCGGCAAAAATCAGTGCGCCCCCGGCCAGCCTGTTGATCAGACGGACCACCCAATCCCTTATTCTGCCGCTGGTCAACCGTTCCCCCAGATAGGCATAGCACCCGTAGGACACCATATCCATGGCCAGGGTGGTCATGCCCATCAACAGGATCTGGGGCAGGATCGGGGCTGTCGGAACCAGAAACTGCGGCACGATCGCGGTGAAATAAAGCAAGGCTTTCGGGTTTGAAATCTCGACCACAAAACCGCGGCGAAACAGCCCGGACAGTTTTGCCTGCCGAGCACCTCTTCCGACCCTTATTCCGCCGGATACGGAAAAGATGGCCCCAAGCCCGAGATAGATCAGATAGGCCACGCCGACCCATTTGATGATGGAGAACAGGAAATTCGACGTCACGATGAGCGATGCAACCCCGGTGGCGGACAGTGCGAAATAGAGAGCATTGGCGCACGCAACCCCAAGGGCACAGAACAGGGCACGCCGGAACCCGTTGGCAGCCCCCTGCGCGGCAACGGCAATTGCCGCCGCCCCCGGTGAAAACACCACAACCGCCGTCGTGAGAAGAAAGATCAGATAGGTATCCGTTTGCATGGCGCGCCCCTTCAGGTACAAATCATGAACAAATGGAACCGGTCTGTCAATGGCATGGGGCCGTTGATTGTGGGCAGCGCCTGACCACATGGGCCCCTGTCGGATCCCCTGTTCGCGGTGCTGCCACTTCTGGCGGCCATCCCCTCGCCCTTCAGATTCGTGTTCGGCTTTCTGCCCCCCTTCTGGGTCGGTGAAATTGCCGGACTTTCGGACGGTGCCGTGCTTACGGCCGGTGTGAGCCTGTTTCTCGCCCTGGCCTGCCATGGGCTTTACGTCATTTATTTCTTTGCCCTTCTGGGCAAACACGGTTGGCAGAACTGACATGTTTCCGGTTACTATCGGGACAGGACTGTCTGCAACCCGATCTGAAACAGGAAAACTTCCATGCCAAAACTGCTCCGCCTTGTTTTTTCTTTTGTTCTGCTTGTCGTTCCGCTCCATGGAGCAAACGCGCAGAATATTGCCTTCACACCTGCCGACGCGGCCCTTCTGGAGGCGTGCATGGTCAATGCCAATGCCAACGCCATTCATGCGCGACGCGGCTGTATCGGTGCGGCCCGCAACGTGTGCATTACCGAGCCGGACGGCACCACAACCCTGGGCACCACCAGTTGCAACCAGCGCGAGGCTGCCTGGTGGGACAAGCTACTGAACGACAATTATTCCCGGTTGCGCTCCGGCCTGTCTCCGGAACTGTTTTCGGCCCTCAGGGAAGCCCAGCGCGCCTGGATCACCTACCGGGATGCCAAGTGCGCCTTCAGCTACAAGATGTTTGAAGGGGGCAGCATACGTCATGTCCTGTTTTCGGACTGCATGCTGCAGACAACGGCTGCCCGTGCCATTGACCTGACAACCATCCTGCTAGACTGGATGGGCTGACACCGGCATCCGTTGGCGCCTTGCATGGGCGCCATGACGGGAAGCGGCCCTTTCAAGGGTCGCACTCCCGCAAGTTTCACCGGCCCGCCGGACACCCGCATGTGGCAGGTCCCGCCTACTTCACCTTGATCTTGGGGCCGGTATTTCCGCTGGCCGGCGCGTTGTCCAGCCGCCGCAGGGAATCAATGGCCAGTTCATTACCCTGGGCGGCGGCCAGTTCATACCAATGCCGCGCCGTGGTCAGATCGGCGGTCACGCCAAAACCGTTTTCATAGAGATAGCCGAGATTGTTCTGGGCCATGGGATGCCCGGCTTCGGCGGCCATGCGGGTCCAGCGCAGCCCCTGGGCGTAATCCTTGGGAATCTTCGTTCCCTCGATATAAAGCAATCCCAGGTTGATCTGGGCCCGAACCTCTCCGCCCTCTGCGGCCCTGGTGTACAGTTCGACGGCCTTGTCGATATCGGGGGCCACGCCGACGCCATCCTCATAGAGGATGGCCAGATTGTGCTGGGCCAGGGCCAGCCCCTTGTCGGCAGCCTCGGTATAGAGCGCAATGGCCTTGTCCATGTTCTGCTCGACCCCGATGCCCTTTTCATAGAAATAGCCCAGATTGTTCATGCCATAAAGGTTTCCCTGCTCCGCGGCCTGCTTGTAGAGCTGGGCTGCCCGGTCCACGTTGACCGGTATGCCATTGCCGTCCTGATACATCTTGCCCAGATTGACCTGGCCGGAGGCATCACCGATCTCGGCGGCGCGGGTAAACCAGCCATAAGCCGCGATGGGATCCTGATCCACTCCCAGCCCGTCCTGATACATCAGACCGATATTGGACATGGCCCGGGGAACCCCCTGCAGGGCAGCGCGCCGGTACCAGCGCGCCGCTTCCACATAGTCCTGGGCAACGCCCTGTCCGAAATCGAGCGCCAGTCCGTAACTGTTCTGGGCGGGTGCATAACCGCGTTCGGCGGCCCGCCGGTAATAATCGGCGCCCAGTTCCAGATCCTTGGGCACACCATCGCCATCGGTATACATGTTGCCCAACAGGTCCATGGCCAGCACATTGCCTCCCTTGGCCGCATCATCGAGCAAGGGAAACGCCCGCCGGGTCTGCAGATCGTTCCACAGGGCCCGGCCCAGCCAGGCCTTGGCCTGCAGGGATTGGGGCTCCTGCCGGACAGCCAGCCGGCACAGGCGAATGACCTTTTCGATGTCCATGTCCACGATGGAAACGCCACTATCTTCATACCCCTCCTCGAAGGGGCTGGCGGCAACCGCCGCGCAGGCATCCACTGCAGCGCCGGCAAGGGCGCTGGTTGCAGCCCCAGCCAGCATCATGGCCGAAAGGCCAAGGGTGGCCCAAAACCCGCCCAATACCCGGTGCGCCCCCGGAGCCTCTACCCGTCGTAATTTCCGTGTCATCAAATCCCTCCCATCATTCCATCCTGTTCATTCAAGACTCATTCAGAGAAAAAAGGCAAATATCCGGCGGCGGATGCTCAGGAACGCTTCTGCCATGGTTCAACGGTCAGTTCGGGCCATATTGCAAGGGCCCGGCGGGCCTTTCGTTCATGGGTCGCGCCATTGTTCAGGGTGTAGTTGGGCACGAGGCGAAAGGCAAAGATCGCCTCCAGTCCGAAAGGGGCCACGATCTCCATCCGCTCATCCGCATCAAGGCGGATGCCCACCGCATGGGTGGTACAAGCGAAATTCTTCAAGGCCTCGCCGGTGCTGGCAAGGGGTGGAAAGTCAATTCCGAACTTTTTGGGCGCCCACAGGTGAACCCGGGCCTGGTTGCGCACCTCAACGGGTGGCGTAAAGGTGCCAAGCTGCGCTTCCACCCTGCGGATCACCCGGTCTTCGGCTTCAAAGCTCAAATCGGCATCGTCAAAATAAAAGACATCACAATCCTTGACGCCGGTCATGGAGGGGCGGCCGGTCAGATGGTTCCAGACATTGTTGTAGATGGCACCGGAAACCAGCAACCAATCGGGCAGGTCAAACTTTTTCAGGGCATGCAGCAGATCCATGATGGCCGGGTCCGCCCGCATGATCTGTTCCAGCTGCGCCCTTTGCTGCACGAAGGGAAGCCCGGCAAAACGCAGGTGATCGGGCAAGGCCGGGGACGATTGTTGCGGAGGAACGGGGCTGGCACGGGTCATGACGGAAAAGATAGCTGATTCCGGAGAACCAACAAGTTCCAGGTCCCCCTTGTCCGGGTCCCCCTTAAAGGAGCAACCATGGGACCGGTGCGGCTCCGTGAATGTTCATTCTTCCCCGTTTGCGGCGTTGTGGCGAACGAATGTTCCCTGTTCAAGATCGGCCATGGCCTGTTTCAACTGGTCACGGGTGTTCATGACAATGGGGCCATGCCAGGCAACCGGCTCCCGCAGGGGCTTGCCCGAAATGAGGAGAAACCGCACTCCCTTTTCCCCGGCCTGCACCACAACTTCATCTCCGGTATCGAAATAGACAAGTGTCCTGTTTCCGGACATGTCCCGCACATGAACCTCCCGTCCCTCGATTTCCTTTTCCGTCAGCACGCCACGCGGAACAGAGGCATCGGCAAAGCGCCCCTCCCCCTCAAAGACATAGGCAAAGGCGTTGCGGCTGGTGTCGATGCGAAACTTCTTTCGCCGTCCCGGGGGAACGCTTATGTCCAGATATTGCGGATCGGCCGCCACCCCCTCCACGGGGCCCGTGCGGCCCCAGAAATTGCCAATGATCACCCGCACAATGGTACCATCATCATCAATGATGCAGGGAATGTCACCGGCCTGCACATCCTGATAGCGGGGGCGGGTCATCTTGAGGGACGCGGGCAGATTGGCCCAGAGCTGAAAGCCGTGCATCTGGCCGGTTTCGTTCCCCCGCGGCATTTCCTGGTGCAGGATGCCGGAGCCGGCGGTCATCCATTGCACGTCTCCTGCCCCCAGGGTGCCCCGGTTGCCCAGACTGTCCCCATGTTCGACACTTCCCGCCAGCACATAGGTGATGGTCTCGATACCCCGATGGGGATGCCAGGGGAAACCGGCGGCATAATGGTCCGGATCCTCGTTGCGGAAATCATCAAACAGCAGAAACGGGTCCAGCTCCCGCGGCTGGTGGAATCCGAAGGCGCGGTGCAAATGCACCCCGGCACCCTCGATGACGGGCCTGGCCTGGGTCCGGTTTCGGACAGGGCGAATGGACATGGTGCTTTCTCCCGTTGGGGCTCTCGCGCCGGCAGCCTGCAACACAGGCTCCCCATCAGGGGAACGGCATGGCCCATGCCCGCAGCATGAACCCAAAGGGCCTTTCACGGCCAGAAGCCTCACGGAAATGTTTTTTCACCGATGGAAAAGGCAAGGGCGGCAAAAAGAAGTGGCAGCGCACTTTCACGCACGCCCTCGCACGGGCATGGCCCGAGCGTTTACCCCACATGCCGCTTCGCCAGCGGACGCATGATGGTTCACACCCGCGATGGTTCACTCCGGTGCGCCCGCTTGTGAAAGATGTTTGTCAGGTGCCCGATGATGCGGCGCCATCATTTTGAGCAATGGTGTCGGAAGCGCCGTTCGCTGCCGCCGTGCGGCCATGGCACAGGCCATAGCCGAGGGCCGTTCCGATCCCCGTTCCGGCCGCATCGGCCAGCAGATCCCCGCCGGAAAAACCGGTTCCCCCGGGCCGGGAATCATAGGCTTCCTTGGCCAGCCCGGCGCCCATGCCGGTGCCGGCACCGGCGGCAAGCGCCACGTCCTTGTCGGCCAGACAGGTGGCGACAAAGGAAATGATGCCGGTTGCGCTGACATGCATTGCCTTGTCCGACCCCATGGTGACGCATCCGGAAACAAGGGGAAGAACCAGCAGCCCGCTCAACAGGGGTTTGATCTGTGCCCTGATAGCGTGTGGTACGCGAATATTGATCATGATTGCCCCCTTCAAAACGAATCAAACATGGTCACATTGTTCACCTTTCGGGGAACGGATTCAACCGTTCAATACCGCTTAACCATCGGAAATGTCCCGCTTTTCCCCATCCGCCTGCTTTTGTTCTCCTGCCTGGTCCGCATCCGTTTCCATTTGACGCCGGGCGGCTTCCACCCGCCGGCCATAATCCGCATAGGAATGCTTCATCTGTTGCGGGGACTGCCCGGTTGCCGGGTGCTTGTCGGCGTGTCCCGAATAGTCGAAATTTACCCCGCATCCTTCAACAATGCGGTTCATCATATTGAACAGGGCACATACCCGTATGGCTTCGTAAAAGGCCCTTTCGCTCCAACCAGCGTCGAAAACCTGCCGGGCATCCCGTTCGGTGATCCGGGAAGGCAGGGTGTTGAGTTTTTTCACATAGTGAAAGATCGGACGCAGTGCAGGTGCAATGTCGGCGGAATCGATATCGGCCAGCAGCTCCTCGATGAGGCCAGCACCTATCCCGAAGGCACGGGCATAGAGCAGGTGGGACTGAAAGCAGAAATCGCAGGCGTTCAGCGCGGACACATAGGCAGCAATCAGTTCCCGGGTCGCAATGTCCAGTTCCCCTTCGGCCCGAAGAACTCCGTCGGTATATTCCATCAGCGGCGCCACATTGTGTGGGAAACGTGCGTAGAGATCGGTCAAGTGCGCGGGATCGGGCAAGCTGGGAAACATGGACATTGAATTCTCCGGATCATGGGTATCATAGCTATGCTGGGAAAGGCATTTGCCATTATATGCATGGAAATGTCGCGGCCTACCCATATTCGCCTGCTTGCGTGCGGCACTTTTCACGTTTGGCGCGGGCTGACCCATATATTTGCAACATCGGCTTGACCTCACCCATGCTTGAGCTTGCACAATTGAGTCTTGCCGGCGACCCTAGGACCGTCCTTGCGTTGTACGGCAAAGGACAACACCCACGAAGCAGGCACTCCCGCGAGAATGCACTCGCCGGAAAGAAAGAGACCGGAAACCATGTTTGCACCACTGAAGGATTTCGGCCCCACGGTGTGGCTGGTGATCATTGCCACCCTTTTGTCCCGGTTTGTCGCCTTCATGGTGTTCCCGTTCATGGCCATCATCCTGAACGCCCGTTTCGGACTGAACGAACTGGAAGTGGGTATCTTTCTGGCTATTCCATTCAGCATCGGCATTTCATCCGGGTTCCTGATCGGCTACCTGTCCGACCTGTTCGGGCGCCGCCGGATCATTCTGGCCGGCATCTGCCTGAACATCCTGGCCATGGTCGGGCTCGCGCTTGCGGACAGCGTCATGGCAATGATGGTGGGCGTACTGGTGCAATCGATCAGCCGTTCGGCAGTGGAAAGCCCGGGCAAGGCCCTGATGACCGACATGCTCAAGAGGCGTGCGGCCAAGGATCTGGCGTTGCAGGCCCGCTATTTCGCACTCAACGTCGGGGCGGCAATCGGCCCCCTTGCGGGCGCACGAATGGGGCTTTCCGGTCAGCAGTTCACCTTCCTTGTGGTGGCAGGCATCTATGGCCTTTATCTTGTTGCAGCATTGTTCGTGTTCCGTATCGAACAGCCCCTGAAGCACACCAAAATGGCGAGCACGACAAGCCTGCCCGACGTACTCAGGGTTCTGCGGCGCGATGGGCGTTTCCTCGCCTTCGTGGCGGCCTCGCTGATTGCCTTCACCGC
>JALWTJ010000143.1 GCA_027082895.1 Hyphomicrobiales bacterium
ATGTGGCCCTTCCTACCCTGTGCGGGCCGGAAATTGCCGTAGCTTCGACCAAGGCGCTCACGTCACAATTGACGTTGCTGGCCAGTCTGGCCGTCGCAGCGGGGCGGGCCCGCAACGTGCTGAATCCAGAGGAGGAACAGGAACTGGTGAACGCGTTGTTGCATCTGCCGTCGGCGGTGAGCGCCGCCTTGCAGTGCGAACAGGCGGCAAGCCGGATTGCCACCTCCCTTTCGCGGGCTTCGGATGTTCTTTATCTGGGGCGGGGCCCCATGTTTCCCATTGCGCTGGAAGGTGCGCTCAAGCTGAAGGAACTGTCCTATATCCATGCCGAGGGCTACGCGGCAGGAGAACTCAAGCACGGACCCATCGCCCTGATCGATGAAAAGATGCCGGTGGTGGTGGTAGCGCCTTCGGACCCGTTGATGGAAAAGACCCTGTCCAACATGCACGAAGTGTCCGCCCGGGGGGGCAAGATCATCCTGATAACCGATGCCAAGGGGGTCAGGGAAGCGGGGGAAGGCATTTCGGACATTATCGAGATACCCGAAGTGCATCCCTTCATTGCACCCATTCTTGCTACCATCCCGGTGCAGTTGCTGGCCTATCATACCGCCGTGTTCATGGGAACGGATGTGGATCAGCCCCGCAATCTGGCCAAATCGGTGACGGTTGAATAGGTTGCTGGCCAGCTTTGCCATTAATGGACGGTTTTTCGTTAATGGACGGTTTTTTGTGGCTGGCGGCGGCAGGGTTTCTTAAGCCTGAGCCCATTAAGCCGGTGTTGGCCCTTGGCGATCCGGCGGGCAGCGCTTATATTGTAAAGTGATTTGCAGCGTCGTTCCGCTCCGGGCCACCCTTGGCTTTGCGGGGTGTGTTCGCGGAGTTGGGGTGCGTGAAAGTGAAGCACAGGAAGGCACGGAAGCGCTTGCGGGGCCAGCGGCGGCATCATTTCATGCGTGCGCTGACCAACTGGTTTCTTACCGGGCTGGTGATTGCCGGGCCGGTGGGGATTACCCTTTACGTGGCCTGGTGGGTTGTCGGGCTGGTTGATTCCTTCGTCAAGCCGCTCATTCCGCCCTTTTACAATCCGGACAATTATCTTCCCATTCATGTTCCCGGATTCGGGTTGCTGATGGGGGTTGCTGCCATCACGATTCTGGGGGGGCTGGCGGCCAATCTGGTGGGCAAGTCCCTGGTGCAGTTCGGCGAACGGGTTCTGGCGCAGCTGCCCATCATTTCCTCCCTCTACCGGGGGTTGAAACAGATTTTCGAAACGGTGGTGACCCAGAATTCCCAGAGTTTCAAACAGGTCGGCCTGATTCAGTATCCGCGCCCCGGACTGTGGGCGATCGTGCTGATTTCAACACCTGCAAAGGGAGAAATTGCCGAGCGGGTGCACGGGGAGGAAGTGCTGAGCTGTTTTCTGCCGACGACCCCCAATCCGACGTCCGGTTTTCTGCTGTTCGTGCCGCGCACGGAAATCAAGATTCTCGACATGAATACCGAGGATGCGGCGAAGCTGATCATTTCCGCCGGTCTTGTTGCGCCCGAATATCAGAGCGAAACGGCCCGGCTGGCGGCGGAGCATGACGAAAAGATGGCCCGGGAGCTGGCCGGTGAAACCGACGAACTGGCCGATGTGGTGGGAGAAGACGCGGCGGAATGAGGCCGCTATCGCCGGGGCTTCAGTGATGCGGGGCATGTCTTTTTCCGTCCTTTCATGATGGATGGGACGGAGCAAAAAAGCTTGCCGGGTGGTGCCGGCCGGGTGGCGCGTATTTTCTCGCTGTCTTTGTCGTTTATCTCCTTGACAAGGCGAAGGGAACAT
>JALWTJ010000144.1 GCA_027082895.1 Hyphomicrobiales bacterium
GGGATTTCATTGATGGATGGCGGCTGCAGAAGACCTGGCACTGGCCGCTGGAATATAATGTGCTGATCGAACTGTTGCTGGCCAAGGCGGAGGCAGGAACGCGCATCGTCTATCTGCCGGGAAATCACGACGAACTGGTGCGCAATTATCTGGGAACCTATTTCGGTGAAATCGATTTCGTGGAGCGCACGGTTCATGTCACGGCTTCGGGAAAGTCCTATCTGGTCATTCACGGGGATCAGTTCGACGTGGTGGTCAAGCACGCCAAGTGGCTGGCTCATGTGGGGGACTGGGCCTACAATTTTGCCCTGAAGACCAATGGTGTCATCAACTGGGTGCGCCGCAAGCTGGGCAAGGGATACTGGTCCCTGTCTGCCTGGGCAAAGGAAAAGGTCAAGGGGGCGGTGTCCGTCATTGGCCGCTTTGAAGAAGCTCTCACTTTGGAAGCCAAGGAATCAGGGGTGGACGGGGTCATTTGTGGCCATATCCATCTGGCGGACATGCATGACCGGCTGGGTATTCACTACATCAATACCGGGGACTGGGTGGAAAGTTGCACTGCCATTGCCGAGGGGTTCGACGGGGAGTTCGAACTGATCCGCTGGACGCAGCTGGAGGATCGGCGCGCAGCGCGTCCGCGGCGGCGGCGGAAAAAACGCGGCGCGGCCTGATTTTCAATTCCAATGACATGAACGCTTTCGTGGTGATGGGTGCCTTTTGCCAAGTGCCTTTTGCCATGCTCCGGGGCAGGTTTCGAGGCCGGGACCGTCAAGAAGCGGCCGGGCGCGCAAAAGGAGCGTGACCTGCAACCGTCAGGGCGTGACGCCTTCAGACATGCGGGGGGCGGTACAGGGGCCGGCTGATCAGCCGACCCGTCCGCTGGCATGGGCCAGCATGGTGAAGATCTTGCCGCGATCGGACACCAGTATGTTGCGGGCATCGGTGGGGGTCTGTGCCGTCTGGAGCAGTTGCTCGAACTCGGCGATATACTCGCGGGCGGTGCGGGCAAATTCGGGATCCCGCTGCAGCTTCTTGCGCACCTCGTCATAGGTTCCCTGACCGGTCAGGGTGTAGATGCGGCGGGAGAACACGCCGGTTTCACCGGCCTGATAACGCTGCCAGGCATCGGCCAGGGCGTGTTCGTCAATGGAATTGGCGATGTCGGTGCTCAGATTCCCGAGGCCGGAGGCCGGGGCAGGGGTGCTTGCCTGCTGACTGGCCGACGCATTGCGCAGGACATTGCGCAGCCATCCGGAGCCGCTTTCGGTCTGGGCCGGGGCGGGCTGGGGAGCCGGTTCGGGTGCCCTTGCAGGGGCGGGAGCCGGACGGGCAAGCGTATCCAGAATGGAATTGCCGGCAGCAGGCATGGGAGCTGCGGTGGCCGGGGCCGGGGCAACGCTGCACGCGCCGCGCTCCGCGACCGCCATCGTGATGGACGTGAAGACCGGTGAGGTCTTGGCCAACGCCAGCCGTCCGAGCACCAACCCCAACGACCGCCGGGGCCGTGACATCGGGAGCATGAAGAACCCCGCCATCGCGGACGCCCACGAGCCGGGCTCCATCATGAAGCCATTCGTGGTGGCCTTGGCGCTGGAGGCCGGGCTCTACGCGCCTGAGACCCTGATCAACTGTGAGGGCGGCTCCTACCGCTTCGGTCGCAGCCGCCGGCCCACCCGGGACGACCACCCCCACAAGTGGATCACGGTGAGCGATGTGCTCAAGTTCAGCTCCAACATCGGCACCGCCAAGATGGCGCGCAAGATGGGCGCCGAGCGCACGCTTGAGGGGCTGGAGAGCTTCGGCTTCCACAGCCGCACGGATCTAGGCC
>JALWTJ010000145.1 GCA_027082895.1 Hyphomicrobiales bacterium
GGCGGCAGGGGCGTGAAAAGGGGGGCGGGCGGCCTCCCCTGCTCATCCTTTCGGGGGGCGAGACCACGGTTACATTTGATGCCGGGTTTGTTGCTCCTGAGGGGGGCGGAAAAGGAGGGCGGAACAGCGAGTATCTTCTGGCCCTTGCATTGGAACTGGAGGGGGCAGAGGGGGTTTTCTGTCTGGCTGCCGATACGGATGGGCGTGATGGGTCGGAGCAGAATGCGGGGGCATTTTGCGACCCCGGCACCCTGCAACGCATGGCGGATGCGGGCGTTGATCCGTTAAAGGAATTACGGGAACACAATGCATACAGCGCATTCCTGAAGGCCCATGATCTGTATCATACCGGTCCTACGGGGACGAATGTCAATGATTTCCGCGCATTACTTGTTCTGTAAATAAGGCTTTATTTGACAGGTAGTTGCCTGTGGAAAATTCCACCCTTCATGTGCAGAAACCATTTGCGTTTTTCGCTCTGATGGGCCTTAATTCACGGGGAAACAACCCAGGGAGAGAGAATGATGAAAACCAGACATTTGTTGGGAATTGCGGCGGCAGCCTTGCTGATGAGCGCCACGAGCGCATTTGCGCAGGAGGATTGCCCGCGCGGTTCGCTGGACGTGCGCTATTGTGACCGGGACGGTGACCTGTTGGCCGATACGCCCACGGATCCTTCCAAGCTGATTGATCCGGATACGCTGATCTTTGCCTATACACCGGTGGAAGATCCTGCGGTTTACAAGGAGGCTTGGTCCGATTTCCTTGATTACCTGTCCGAGCAGACCGGCAAGGACGTGCTGTTCTTCCCCGTTCAGTCCAACGCGGCCCAGATCGAGGCCATGCGTTCCGGGCGGTTGCATATTGCCGGTTTCAATACCGGTTCCAACCCGCTGGCCGTGAACTGTGCCGGTTTCAACCCGTTCACCATCATGGCGTCGGCGGATGGGAACTTCGGTTACGAGATGGAAATCATTACCTATCCGGGGTCGGGAATCGAAAAGGTCGAGGACATCAAGGGGGGGACACTTGCCTTTACGTCGCCCACCTCCAATTCGGGGTTCAAGGCTCCTTCGGCCATTCTGAAAAGCGATTTCGACATGATTCCGGGACGGGATTTCGAGGCCGTGTTCTCGGGCAAGCATGACAATTCCATTCTGGGGGTTGCCAATCACGACTATCCGGCGGCATCCATTGCCAATTCGGTTCTGGCCCGGATGATTTCGCGGAATGTGGTCAAGGCGGACGATGTGGTGTCCATCTACAAGTCCCAGACATTCCCCACCACCGGTTTCGGGGTTGTTTACAACCTGAAGCCGGAGTTGAAGGAAAAGATCCGCAATGCCTTCTTCTCCTTTGACTGGGAAGGAACGTCCCTGCAGCGGGAGTTCTCCAAGTCGAATGAGGCCCAGTTCCTGCCCATGACCTACAAGGAATTCTGGGAGGTCATTCGCAAGATCGATGCCGCCAACGGCGTTTCCTACTCCTGCGAGTAAGTTGACACGAAATGATGCGGTGGCCGGGAATTGTTCCGGCCACCGTTTGCGTATGTAGCAAGGGGCGACAGATGTTAAGGCTGCAACAGCTCGACAAGACCTATGCGACGGGGGACCGGGCGCTGAAATCGGTGGACCTGGAGGTTCCAAAGGGGCAGGTTCTGGCCCTGATCGGGCCATCGGGGGCCGGGAAGTCCACGTTGATCCGTTGCATCAACCGCCTGGTGGAGCCCACCGGGGGGCAGGTGTGGCTGGATGATGTGGAACTGACGTCCCTGCGGCCCGCTGCCCTGCGCCGGGCACGGCGGCGTATGGGGATGATCTTTC
>JALWTJ010000146.1 GCA_027082895.1 Hyphomicrobiales bacterium
GGGTGGGATTGGGGCGCGGGATACGATGGCCGCTGATCCGGTTCAGGCCCGTGGTCACATTATCCACCAACCCGTCGCCAACGATTTTGCGGGCCAGTTGCTGGGTAGCGGCGGCGCCCCTTGTCAGGGTTTCGATAGCGCCAAGATTGCTGGCGGCCATGCTGGCCATGCCACGGGCCAGCCCGCCGCGTTTTTCCGCGCGTTTTTCCATGACGAGGGAGCCGGTTTCAATGCCGATGGGGCAGCGCAGGGAACACAGGTTGCATCCCGCGCAGGTATCCATGCCCGCATGCACGAATCCCTGATCCAGAGCCTTGAGCAGGTCATTGTCCGAGCCATCGGCCTTCAGCCGTGCGCGCTGCCGGTTGACGGCGATCCGCTGGCGGGGGGACAGGGTCAGGCCGGCGCTCGGGCAGGCCGGTTCGCAAAATCCGCACTCGATGCACAGGTCCACGAGGTCATCGCTGACCATCATGTGCTTGGTATCCTTGATGTGGATCTTGTCGTCTTCGTTGAGCAGCACGCCCGGATTGAGCAGTTTTTCCTGATCGAACAGATCCTTGATCCGGCGCATGATCCCATAGGCCTTTTCGCCCCATTCCTGTTCGACAAAGGGGGCGATGGCGCGCCCGGTGCCGTGTTCCGCCTTCAGGGATCCCTGATATTGAACGGAAACCAGCCGGGCGAGGTCGGCAGTGAAGGCATCAAAGCGCTGGCGTTCGGATTCGGTGGTGAAATCCGCATGCATCTGGAAATGCAGGTTGCCGGCAAGGGCATGACCGAAAATGATGCCTTCATGGAACTGGTGCCGATCCAGAACGATGCGCAGATCGTCCACGGCATCGGCCAGCCGGTGGATGGGAACGGCCACGTCTTCGGTCAGCATGACCGTGCCCTTGGGCCGGTCGGCGCCCGCAGAGGCGAACAGGCCCTTGCGAATGTCCCACAGGCCCATCTGGATGTCCGGATCCTTGATGAAGCGGGGCGGGGAGAGGGTGCCCACTTCCTGCATGGCGGCAATGGCCTTGTTGATCTCGCCATCCAGAAGTTCATCGCTTTGGGCCATGATCTCGATCAGCACGGCCGGGGACGTGTCGGTCAGCAGGTCGATTACCGGTTGCATGGCGGGCAGGTGTTCTACCGTAGCAAGGGCACGCCGTTCCATGAACTCGGCCGCCGACACACCGACCTGATGCAGGGCCTGCACGCCCCGGGCGGCGCGGTGGTTGGTATCAAAGGGCACGAGGGCGGTGGCCTTGTGGGGATGGTCGGGTACGGTGTTGTAGGTGATTTCGGAAACGAACCCCAGCGTGCCCTCGGAGCCGACCATGAGGTGGGTCAGGATGTCGATGGGGTCGGTGAAATCAATCAGGGCATTCAGGGAATAGCCCACCGTGTTCTTGATCTGGTACTTGCGCCGGATGATGTCGACCAGGGAATTGTCCATCCTGGTTTCGGCGGCCAGTTGCTGCAGCCCTTCCATGATATCGGGGCGCGCGGCGGCAAAGTCCTTGCGGGACTGGGGGTCGCCACTGTCCAGAACGGTTCCGTCGGTCAGTACGAGGCGCAGCCGGTCCATGGTATGGTAGGTGTTCTGGGCAACGCCGCAGCACATGCCGGAAGAATTGTTGGAGACGACACCGCCAATCTTGCAGGTGTTCTGACTGGCCGGGTCGGGACCGATCTTGCGGTGATGGGCCCTCAGTTTCCTGTTGGCGTCGTTGACGATGATGGCAGGTCCCAGATTGACCCTTTCCCCATTGTCCAGGATCTCGATCTTCTTCCAGCCGTCGCCCAGTACGCACAGCACGCCATTGGTGATTGCCTGCCCGCACAGGGATGTACCGGCGGCACGAAAGGTGACGGGAAGGCCTTCGGCCCGTGCGGCTTTCAATACGGCCTTTACTTCTTCTTCGGTGTTGACAATGACCACAAGGGCGGGAACCAGACGGAAATAGCTGGCGTCGCCCGACCAGGCATAGGTATAGAACGGATCGGTCTTGAGCTGCCGGGAAGGAATGATGTCCTGCAGCCTGCTGGCCGTGCGCAGTCCGGCCTGCCGGAAATCGTGTCTGTCTGTTTGCATCATGGAAGAATCTTGTTGTGATCAGAAATGGCGCCCCAGGGACGTGGGTGAGACATGCATCCCGGTTGCCCCCAAACATCAGATGTAAACGCGGATTAGCAATTTTGAAAGCTGTTTGGTCCTAAGAAGAGCAAGGAAAGCATGATTCGAACGGACCGGCGTTGCCCATGGCCATTTCAGCCACGACCATATTGGGGGGAGGTTCCACGGATTCCCTGTTTGTTGCCGGACAGGGCAGCAGTGTCACGCCCGCGCAGCAGGCTGCAAAGGCGGTGGTGGATGCCAGCAAGCGCGAGATCAACCGGATCAAGGGCTACAAGCTGGTTCTGACCCCGGCGGAAAAGCATCGGCTGGCCGAAATCCAGAAAAAGATCGTGGCCATCCAGAAGAAAGCCAGCGCCGGCACCGTGCGCAAGGACGAACTGGACGACAAGACCGAATTGCTCAAGGAAGCGGACCGGATCATCGGCAAGCCGACCGCGAACACCCAGACCGACGAGGAAACCGACCAGAAACTGGCCGATCTTGCCCAGAAGGTGCAGTTGCTGCTCAATCCGAAGCTGGACCCGGCGACGGAGCAACGGGTCAACAATCTGATCAAGATCAAGAAGAATATCGAGACCAGCCTTTCTGCCAATCCGGAAAGTGCCACCTTGCGCGCCCAGTTCCAGAACGTGGCAAAGCTGGTGGAACAGCTCAATCCTCCGCGTCCGATATCGTCCCTGTCGGTGTCGGAGAAAAAGGAATATGATGATCTGGCGGAACAGATCAATGCGACCGCCGGAGCCCATATCCAGCTGTCGGCACGGGATTCCATCCGGGTGGCGGCACTGGAGGATACCATTTTGAAGATGCAGGAGAACCTGCCGCCCGATACCAGTTCGCAACCCACGTCAGCGCAGGTCAGCCGGGCTTATACGCGCCTTTGAGTTTGAATTTCAGGCACAAGAAACCCGGCGTGCCGTGGGCATGCCGGGTCTGAATTTTTTTGCAACGGGACCTGTTCGCCAGTGCTTAATCCTTGGCGGCCTGTTCCTTTGCTTCGGCTTCCTTCTTTGCAGCTTCTTCTGCTGCCAGGGCCTGTGCGGATTCTTCACGCTCCCTTTCCCGCTGGGCGCGGGCTTCGGCTGCTGCTGCACGTTCGCCGTCCCGCAGGCGGCGAGCGCGGGCATTGGTGGCTTCAAAGATACGGGCCGACTTGCCGCGGCGGTCGCGCAGATAGTAGAGCTTGGCGCGGCGCACCTTGCCCCGGCGCAATATTTCGATGCGGTCGATATTGGGGGAATAGAGGGGGAATACGCGTTCGATTCCTTCACCATAGGAAATCTTGCGGACGGTGAAATTCTGGTTGAGACCGCTTCCGGCGCGGGCAATGACCACCCCTTCATAGGCCTGAAGGCGGGTCTTTTCCCCTTCGCGTACCTTTACCCATACCTTGACCGTATCCCCATGGGAGAATTCGGGAATGGGGCGGGCCTGTTCAAGGGCGGCGGTCTGCTCCTTGTCGAGCTGTTCGATGATGTTCATGAGAGTGATTCCGTTTTGATCTTTTCTTGGGAGCGTTTCAAAAATCCCCGGAAAAATTCGCTTCCGCATGGGATTTTTCGCCCGGTCTTGTTTGGACGGAGTTACGTCGAGAGCGGCCTATACACGCAAACGGGTTCCGAGTCCAATATAAATGTGGCGTTCCGTGTCTGCGTCCCTGTTGTCAATGGTTCCCTGCTGGTTTAGATCGAACGCATGGTACGGGTGTTTGCATTCTGGCTAAGGGTATTGGGGCGGGAATTTCTGGCGGCGCTCGGGGTCTTGTCCCTTGTTTCCCTTTCCTTTGCCCATCAGCCTACAGGTCCGGGGGCCGGGGCCGTTTCCCTTGCCGATGGCGCTCCGATCCAGATCATATGCGGTCTGTCTTTTGATCCGGCCGGAAACGGGGCAGGAGGAAAACCCCTTCCTGCCCGAACCTGTCGGGCCTGCCAGATTTCGGCGGGTGCTGCCCTGCCGGACATGTTGCCTGTGGTGGCACCCCGCTTCCCTGATGTGGTCAGCCGATTTTCCGGTCTGCTGCGGCAGGATGGACGGGGGGTCCTTTTTAATCGCGCCCACGCACCCCGTGCACCGCCGGTCATTGTCTGACGTTTCCTTTCCTTTTCCGGCGGCAGGTTCGCCGTTTTTCAGACAACTACCATTACTGGAGTTCACTCATGACTCATCTTTTGCTGCGCCTGTCCGGCGCCTTGGCACTTTTCGTGACTTTTTCCCTGTCCATGTTCGCCGTTTCGTTTGCCCAGGCACCCAGCATGGCACAAATGGTTCAATCCCAGGTTGGCGGTGCCATGAACATGGATCCATCCGACCAGCAGGAAAAAGCCGCCCCGACAATGATCGGGGATCTGGAAATTTCCCCGCTTCTTGGCCGTGCCATGCCCCCCCGTGCCCAGACGGGTGGTGCCTTTTTCACCGTTACCAATCATGGAACGGTTGCGGATCGCCTGGTGTCTGCATCTTCCGATGTTGCTGAACATGTGGAAATGCATGTCATGCGCATGGACGGGGGGGTGATGAAAATGAATTCGGTTCCCGAGGGCTTCATGATTCCGCCGGGGGAAACGCTGGTGCTGGCGCCGGGGGGGAAGCACCTGATGTTCATCGGGGTTCATGAACCGTTCAAGCAGGGCCAGGAGGTGCCGGTTGGCCTGACGTTTGAGCATGCGGGGACCGTTTCGGTTTTTGTGCATATCCTTCCCATTGGTGCCGATATTGCCGGGATGGGCGACATGGACATGTCAAACATGAACGGCACCATGAAAATGGATTCGGAGAACATGGAAATGGATGGCACGAAAATGGACGCAAACTAGAGCGTGTCTGTTTCTGATGGAATCAAGACCACGCTCTATCTGTTTGATATTTCCGCACTTCTTGTCCGAAAACCGCTTCACACTTTTCGGGAAGTGCTCTAGGTCCACAATCGGTGGAAAGCCGCGTCGCCTGAAGGGAGGTGCGGCTTTCAGCCCTTTTCCCTTTTGAACCGGGACCACAGGTCCGGGCGACGGGTGCGGGTCAATTGTCGTGATTGTTCCTGCCGCCAGTTCGCGATTTTGCCATGATCCCCGGACAGCAGGATGTCGGGAATGTTCCTGCCTTCAAATTCGCGGGGACGGGTATAGTGGGGATATTCCAGCAATCCGCCGGCGTGGCTTTCTTCCACGGTGCTGCTGGATTCTCCCAATATTCCGGGCAGCAGACGAACAACACTTTCCAGCAGGGCCATGGCGGCAACCTCCCCCCCGGTCATTACATAGTCGCCGATGGATATTTCGCGCAGATTGCGCGCTTCGATCACTCGCTGGTCCACGCCCTCGAAACGGCCGCAGGCAATGACAAGACCGGGTTCACGGGCCAGCTTCTGCGCCATTTCCTGATCAAGGGGCGTGCCGCGCGGACTCATGAGCAGGCGCGGGCGGGGGTCGGCAGGAGGGGAAATGCTGTCGATGGCCCGGGCCAGGATATCGGCGCGCAGGACCATGCCCGGGCCCCCTCCCGCCGGGGTATCGTCAACGCTGGCGTGGCGTCCGGCTCCAAAGGAGCGCAAGGGAACCGTTTCAAGGGACCAGCGTTTTTCATCAAGGCCGCGGCCAAGGACCGATGCACCGAGCGGGCCGGGAAACAGGTCGGGAAACAGGGTGATGATATGGGTCTTGAACATGCTGTTGCCCTTCTTGCCCGGTCGGGGGTGAAAAAGGAAGGTCTTTTATGCTTAGGACGGGGGGGGCTGCTTGTTCCTTGCTTTTCGCGGACGGGGGCCTTTGGCTGAATTGTCCGAATGGGGGGACGGGTGGCTGCGGGGAGCATCGCCGCTGACGGTGCGAGGCATGTTGATGCGCACGTGCCCGCTTTTCATGTCAATTTCCGGGACGAAGGCATGGGTGAACGGCAGGTAGAAACTCTGGCCGGATGGGGGGCGGATTTCCAGCAGGTCACCGGCGCCGAAATCGGCAATGGCGATGATTTGGCCCAGCAGGTCGCCCGTTTGCGAAATGGCCTTCAGACCGATCAGGTCTGCGTGAAGGAATTCGTCCGTGTCAGTGGGGGAGTCTGCCGTCAGAAATCCCCGCGTAACGTAAAGTTCGGTGCCGTTCAGGACTTCGGCCTGTTCGCGGCTTGTGACGCCTTCAAGGGAAGCAATGATGACATTTTTTGCCGGGCGGGCTGACAGGATGGTGAAGGTGCGTGTGCGCGAAACGTCCTGCAGGGGATAGGAGGCAATGGCAAGCGGGTCCTGGGTAAAGGAATTGATCCGGACCTGGCCCTTTAGCCCGTGGGCCGCACCAATGCGGCCCACGAGAACGGGTTTCTGGTTTTCGGCCTCCGGCACGGGAGAAAGGCTTATTCCGCCGATTCTTCGGCGGGAGCCTCGGCGGCAGCAGCTTCAGCGGCATCCGCGGCTGCCTGGGCCTTTTCTTCAAGGCGTTCCTGGGCCTTCTTGCCCGGCTTGGCCTTGTTGGGGTTGTTGCGGGGTTCGCGCTTGAGAATGTCGGCGGCATCGAGGAAGCGGGCAACGCGATCGGTGGGCTTGGCGCCAACGGAAAGCCAGTGGCTCGCTCGTTCGCCATCCAGTTTCACCCGGTCGGCATTGTCCTTGGCCAGCATGGGGTTGTAGGCGCCGATGCGTTCGATGAAGCGGCCATCGCGGGGTGCGCGCACGTCCGCGACCACGATGTGGTAGTAGGGGCGTTTCTTGGAGCCGGCGCGGGCGAGGCGAATCTTGAGAGCCATGGGGTCTTTTCCTTCGTGTTCTTAATTGTTCGAGAGGTTGAAATCACTTTTTCCGGGTCGGCCCGCGGCCAAGGCCGGGGAGCGAGGGAAACTGGGGTTTGCCAAGGTCCGGCTGTGTGCCGGCCAGCTTGGAAAAATCGGAGGGCAGCTTGCCGGCAATGCCCGCAGCGCCGGAGGAGGGAGGGGCGGGAAGCTCGGCGGGGTCCATGCCCATCTGTTTGGCCATCTTTTCCAGCTCGGCGGGATCCATGGATGACAGGTCGGGCATGCCGGCGCCCATCCCTGCGCCCATGCCGGGGGGGATCTTGCCGCCCATCAGGCCACCCAGGGCTGCAGAAATGCCACCGCCCCGCGCCATCTTCTTCATCATGGCGGCCATCTGGCGGTGCTGCTTGATCAGCTTGTTGATTTCGGACACCTGGGTGCCTGAACCGGCAGCGATCCGTTTGCGGCGCGAGGCATTGAGCAGTTCGGGATGGGCTCTTTCCTTTTTGGTCATGGAGGAGATGATGGCGATCTGGCGATCGAACATCTTTTCGTCCAGGGTGGCATTGGCCATGGCCTTTTTCATCTGGCCCATGCCCGGCATCAGGCCCATCAGGGCGCCCATGCCGCCCAT
>JALWTJ010000147.1 GCA_027082895.1 Hyphomicrobiales bacterium
GTGGACTGGCGAATCCACTGGGCGGGAACGATCTGCTCGTCCTGCCATTTTCCCTGCTGCAGGATCATCTGGCCGAAGCGGGCATAATCGCGAGTGGTCAGGTTCAGTCCGCCAAGGGCAAAGGCCACCCCGTAGCCGTCGGTCAGATAGAAGCCATCCGCATGCACCCCGAGCCGCGACCAGAGTTTTTCCTCAAACAGCCGGGGCAGGGAGGTGCCAGTTGCGGCGCGCAGCACCATGGACAGCACATGGGTGTCAATGGACACATATTGATAGCGGGTACCCGGCGGCGCAATGGTGCCGGTAATTCCGGCGGCAAAGGAATCCATGGACTGGCCCAGGGCCAGTACGCGGCCCATGCGATTGATATCCGAATCATAGTCCAGATAGTCCTCGTTGAACGCCACGCCGCTGGCCATGTTCAGCACATTGCGGATGGAAGCGCCTGCATAGGCGGAGCCGGCCAGTTCGGGCACATAGCGGGTAACCGGATCATCAAGGGAAGCAATCTGGCCCTCGGCAACGGCAATTCCGAACAATGCGGAAAGGAAGGATTTGGCCATCGACCAGGATATGCGCCGGTCCTCAGGGGTTGTACCCAGATAGTAATTCTCGACGGCAATGGCACCGTTTCTGGCCACCAGAAGGGAGGTGGTGCCGGTCGCCTCAAGAAAATCGGTTATGGAAATGTCCTTGCCGCGAAAACGGAAACTTTCCGGCAGGGAGGCGGGTGAAAGGGGCCAGTCGATTTCCGGGCCGCTCCTCTTGACGCGCACAAAGGCGAACAAATCGTCCATGTGGGAGAAATTGTGGACGATGTTTTCCTGCTTGAACAGGCCCAGCACGTTGTACAGCCGCACCAGCCGGTCCTTGTTCAGGAAGGCGGCAATAGCCGCAATCACGAACAGGGCCAGCAGGATAAAAGCCAGTCTTTTCCAGATGTTTTTCAACGTCCCCCCCCATTTCCTCAAATTATGCGCCGCTTTTTGCAACAAAGGTTGGCCCGTAGCGAAGCCAGGCCTGCCAAGACCAGGGCCGCACCAGAGGCAGGATCAAAGCACAAAACCGGTCGGCTTCACATCCCGTGCAGGGCGCCAGGCGCCTGGTTCCGTTTGCAGCCCGAGCGACATGCGCATACCAAAAGGGCGAGGCATGAACGCCCCGCCCTCCCGGAATTCATCCACGACAGTACCGGTCAGTCGGCAAGGGCCAGATCGGTAATGGCATGGGTCCAGGCGCCGGTGGGCTCCTTGGTGATCACGGGATCGGACCCGCCACTCAGAAGCGTATCCACGGTGCGCTGATAGTCGGCCGGATCAAGAGCCCCGTTGGAGCCGGCGGTCAGCTTGGCCACTTCGCCCATCATGCGCCGCTGATGCTTTTCGGTCTGGGCACCGGTCTCATCGTTTTCAAGCACGATGTCAGCTGCTTCATTGGGATGTTCTTCAGCCCACTTCCAGCCCTTCATGGAGGCCCGGACGAACCGCACCATCTCGTCGGAGAAGGCCGCATCGTTCAGCCGGTCTTCCAGCACATAAAGACCATCCTCCAGGGTAGCAACACCCTCGTCTTCGTACTTGAAGGTAACCAGATCATCCGGGGTCAGGCCCGCATCGATGATCTGCCAATATTCATTGTAGGTCATGGTCGATACGCAGTCGGCCTGCTTCTGCAGGATCGGGTCAACATTGAAGCCCTGCTTGAGAACTTCCACGCCGTTGGGCCCGCCATCAGTGGAAATACCCAGCTTGCTCATCCAGCTCAGGAACGGATATTCGTTGCCGAAAAACCACACGCCAAGGGTATGGCCGGGGAA
>JALWTJ010000148.1 GCA_027082895.1 Hyphomicrobiales bacterium
GGCCAGCTGGGGGGCGGGCATGGTGAAGTCACTGGTGAAACTGTCCGCCTCCATGTCCGGGAAACCTTCTGCGGACAGGCAGGCAAGAAAGAACCGGGAGCGGCCCGATGTCACCTGCATCTGGCCTTCACCATCGGTCTGCAGGTGAACCTCGGCACCATCGGCCAGCTTGCGCACGATCTCGAACAGGGTATGGGCGGGAACACTGGTGGTACCGGTCCCTTCCACCATGGCCGGCACGTTTTCGGTAACCTGGATATCCATGTCCGTCGCCTTCAGGTCAAGGCCGTTTTCACCCGCCTGCATGAGCACGTTGGCCAGAATGGGATAGGTGTTGCGCCGCTCGACGACCCGGTGAACGTGACCAAGGGATTTCAGCAGAAGGTTCCGCTCCAGTGTGACTTTCATGAAAAAGGTCCCAATTCGCTATCAAAGGTCCGGTTTCCCGCCGCCTGCAAAAGAAGGAATGCCGACGGGACAAGGGTCTGTAAAGGTGGCGCCAAATGCGCATAAATGCAAGGGATCAGCGTCGTTTGTCCCAAAAAAACCTGTGGCAGTCCCTCCGGTTCCGGCAAGAAGAAAAGCCGTTCATTCCGCCTCGATTTCCTCGCGCAGGATTTCCAGTTCCAGCCACCGGCTTTCCATCTCGGAATAACGGGCACGGGCATCTTCCAGTTGCCGGGAAAGCCGGTGGAACAGGTCCGGGTCACGCGAAAACAGATCCGGGTCCGCAAGGCGCTGTTCCATGCGGTTCATGTCCTTTTCCAGCGCGTCTATTTCCCGGGGCAGTTCCTTCAGGGCATGCTGCTGGTTGAAGGAAAGCTTCCTCCTGCGCCCGGAAGCGCGGGAACGGGCCGGTTTTTCCTTCCCGTCCGTTCCGGTTGGGGGTTGTTTCCCCGGTTTGGGGCTGGAAGGATTGCTGCCAGCGACGGGGGGCTTTTCCCCCACCCCGTAGCCGCGCTGGCGCACCATGTCCGCATATCCCCCCGCATGGACCTGCCAGGTGCCCGCATCCCCGGCAACGACGGTCAGGGTGGCCACCCGGTCAATGAAATCACGATCGTGGCTGACCAGAATGACGGTTCCGGCATAGGCAGCGATGGTCTCCTGCATCAGGTCCAGGGTTTCCATGTCCAGATCGTTGGTGGGCTCGTCCAGCACCAGCAGGTTGGAGGGAAGGGACAGGGTCCGTGCCAGCAGCACGCGCGCCCGTTCACCGCCCGACAGGGCGCTCAGGGGCGTGTGGATCTGATCCGGGGAAAACAGAAAATCCTTCATGAAGCCGATGACGTGACGTTCGGCACCGTTGATGAGAACCGTGTCCTTGCCGCCCCCGGTCAGGGCATCCTTCAGGCTGGTGGCCGGGTCGAGGGTGGCCCGGTCCTGTTCCAGCATTCCCAACTGCACCCCGGCTCCCAGTTTCACCTCTCCGGAATCCGGAGGCAGCCGGCCGGTCAACAGGTTGACAAGGGTTGTCTTTCCCGCCCCGTTGGGCCCGACAATGGCCAGCCGATCACCCTTGAGCATCCGCAGGGAAAAATCGGAAACCAGTTGCCGGCCGCCCAGATTCTTGCTGATGCGGTCCGCATCAAGGACAATGGTGCCGGAACGCCCTCCCCTGGCTACGGAAATTTCAACATTTCCACGGGCATGGACATGTTCGGCCCGTGCCTTGCGCAACTCCCCCAGTTCCCGCAACCGGCGAACATTGCGCTTGCGGCGGGCGGTAACACCGTAGCGCAGCCAGTGTTCCTCGGCATTGATCTTGCGGTCCAGCTTGTGCAGGGCCTGCTCCTCCTCTTCCAGAATCCG